>JAEDGF010000013.1 GCA_016297645.1 Clostridiaceae bacterium | reverse complement strand
AGCGAAAATCAGCCGGTCAAAACCGACACGGGTTCAAGTCCCGTCAGCCTAAGTATTGCAGACGATAAAAAACTCCCGTCTTTTGTTTTTTGGACAAACAGACGGGAGTGAATCGTTTTTATTATTCTGTTTCGTTCGTTGCAATGCGGCGTATGTACGGGGCTTTTTCATCGGTAAGACCGGCGAGATAGTCCATACTTGTGTCGAGGGCGCTCGCGATTTTTATACACTGCTCGAAAGTGTAGTAGCGGTGTCCGCGTTCTATTTTAGAATAATCACTTTGGTCTATTCCGGTGAGCATTTGCATTTTTAGCTGTGTGTATCCGCGCTCGCGGCGCAGTTCCCTTAACCTTTTTCCAATATCCATTTGTAACCACCCTATTAATATTATGTCAAAATGACCTACAATACTATCGCGGAAAAAAAGATGAAGGAAGCAATTATATGAAAAATAATGTGTAAAATGTGCGCAAGCAAAAATTCGTGTTTATTTCGTATCGGTGCGACCGAGTATATAATCGACCGAAACATTATAAAAATCTGCAAGTGCAATTAAGACCTCAGGCGGTACGGTGCGTTCGCCGCTTTCATAATATGCATATGTGCGCTGAGGTAAATTGATTTGTTTTCCGAGCTCTGTCTGTGTTAAATCTGCATCTTCTCTTAAATCACGAATTCTTGTGAATTTCAAATGACATCACCAAAAAAAATTATACATCAAAGCATACTGTTCTATTGACAATTAGAACAATTTGTTCTACAATGAGTTCGCAACGAAAAATTTCAGCAAAACGAGTGAAGGAGAATAACATGAAAAAAATAATGTGTGAAATGTGTGCAAGCAACGATCTTGTAAAACAAGACGGATACTAATGTTTGTATGTCAACTAAAAATGAAATGGATACATTTTTACTTAATTTTTCCCTCTTCACGGTTTTCTGTGCGCTCGACGCGCAGGACATAAAGATACTATCGAATAGAGAAGAAAAATCATAAAGAATAAAGTCTTTCACTCTTTAAGTCCACAAAATTCCGTGAAGAACATAATTTTTTAATTGAGTATGGTGTATTATATATTCATTGGTATTTATTGTTTAGCATACCTCGATATTATACCACAAAAACGACTGCCGGCATACCTTATTTCGGTTGCTTGCAGTCGTTTTTTTATCGGATGTTTTTTATAGTCCCTTTCTTATCGTTAGTTACTATTACATTTTCTTCCTGATATCCGCGAGGCGGTTGAGGGCTTCGTACAGTGTTTCGTCCTTCTTTGCGAAGTGGAAACGGGCGAGGTGGTTGACATTCTCCTTGAAGAAGCTCGAGCCGGGAACAGCTGCAACGCCGACTTTTCTTGCGAGTTCTTCGCAGAATTCGACGTCGCTCTTGCCCTTGGAAAACTCCGAGATATCCACCATCATGAAGTACGAGCCTTGCGGTTCGGTGAAGGTGAAGCCGAGGTCTTTAAGTCCGCCGACGAAGATATCGCGCATATGCGTGTAGTGGTCTTGCAGCTCCTTGTAGTAGCTCATGGGAGCTTTAAGTCCGGGAATGACTGCTTCTTGCAGCGGCGAGGGCGCGCAGACAGTCAAAAAGTCGTGGACTTTTTTACATCTGTCCATAAGAGGCTTGTCCGCTACGATATATCCGAGCCGCCAGCCGGTGATGGAATATGTTTTTGAAAGTGAGGAGCAGCAGATGGTTCTCTCCCACATTCCGGGAAGTGCGGCGATATATGTGTGCTTGTGCGGTTCGAAAATGATGTGTTCATACACTTCGTCGGTGATGATGATAACATCATATTTGATTGCAAGGTCTGCAATCGTTTGAAGCTCATCCTTTGTGAATACTCTGCCGGAGGGATTGGAGGGGTTGCAGAGGATCATTGCCTTGGTTTTGGGGTCTTTGAAAGCGTCTTCGAGTTTATTTGCGTCAAAGGTGAAATCCGGCGGATCGAGCGGAACGAAAACGGGTTCAACGGAGTTGAAAATACTCTGAGCCGCGTAGTTTTCGAAATAGGGGGAGAAGATAACTATTTTGTCGCCGGGGTTGGTGATAGCCATAAGCGTAGCCATCATGGCTTCGGTGCTGCCGACGGTGCCGAGAACATTTTCGTCCGGGTTAATGGGAAGCCCCATGAACTTGCCGACCTTTTCGGCAATTGCCGCGCGGTAGTTTGCGGCGCCCCAAGTGGGGGTGTACTGGTGGGGGCCTGCCGTTGCGACTTCGGCAAGGCGTTTCATGATAAATTCCGGCGGATCAAAATCGGGGAAGCCCTGTGAGAGATTTATTGCACCACATTCCATTGAAATACGGGTCATGCGGCGGATGACCGAATCGGTAAGGCATTCTGTTTTTCTGTTGAGTTCTTTCATTCTATTCGCTCCTTTTTTACAAGTTATATCCGAGTTCAAATGCGGCGAGGTTTACATCGAGGAATTTCTCCGGCACGGTCTTTTTTATCGTATCGACCCAAACTTTTTTGGGAACAGAAGTGTTTTTCGCCATGATTCCGATGAGGACAACATTGACCGCTTTAATGTTTCCGGCTTTAAGTGCGAGTTCGAGTGCGTCCGCAGCCGTTACATCCGCGCCGGATGCTTTAAGTGCTTCGATAATATTTTCAGGGTATTTTACCGCACCGGTAATTACGGGCATGGGGTCTATCTGCTGGGTGTTGACAATTATCTTGCCGCCTTTTTTCAGATAGGGAAGTGCGCGGAGCGCTTCAAGCTCCTCAAATGCGAGTATCATATCTGCGCCGCCCTTGTCGATTATGGGAGAGTACACCTTGTCGCCGTAACGGACATATGTGACGACGTTTCCGCCGCGCTGGCTCATTCCGTGAACCTCCGAAACTTTGACATCATACCCCTCGCTTATAACGGCGTTGCCGAGAATACGGCTTGCGAGCAGCGTTCCCTGACCGCCTACGCCCACTATCATAATGCTCTTGGTTTCCATGTTACCGGTCCTCCTTTACGATTGCGCCGAACGGACAGATATTTGTGCAAAGCGTGCAGCCGTTGCATTGCGTCGGCTCGATAAACGGTTTGCCGTCCTTGACGAAAATTGCCGGGCAGCCGGCTTTAAGACATTGCTTGCAGTTGCGGCACTTGTCCGTGATAACGCAGTGACCCGTGTATTTAACCTTTTTAAGAAGTGCGCACGGACGCTGGGCAATTATGACGGACGGCTCGTCCTTTTCGATTTCCTCTTTTACCGTCTTTTCGAAACTCTTCACATCAAACGGGTCGGCGATTCTCACGGAGTCAACGCCTACCGCCTTGCACAGAAGCATGAGATCCACCTGCTTTGTCGCTTCGCCCCTGATGGTTTTACCGGTTGTGGGGTTGTCCTGATGTCCCGTCATTCCCGTTATGGAGTTGTCGAGAATGATAACGGTGTTTGCGCCCTTGTTGTAGACGATATCAATAAGTCCCGTTATTCCCGAATGAATAAATGTCGAATCGCCGATAACGGAAACCAGCTTTTTGTTAAATTCTTTGCCGCGTGCCTTTGCCATTCCGTGGGCAGCAGACACAGACGCGCCCATGCAGATACAGGTGTCAATGGTGCTCAGCGGAGCGGCAGCACCGAGCGTGTAGCAGCCGATATCGCCGCTGACGGTAAGTCCGAGCTTTTTAAGAACATAGAAGGTTCCTCTGTGCGGACAGCCTGCACACATCACGGGAGGGCGGACGGGAATGTTGATATCACTTTTTGCGGTTTCCGGTTCGTCGACACCGAGCACGGCTTTCTTTATCATGTTGACCGAGTATTCGCCGAGAAGTGTGAACGCTTCTTTGCCGATAACCTCCAAGCCGAGTGATTTGCAGTGTTCTTCAATAATGGGGTCAAGCTCCTCGATAACATACAGCTTTTTCACCCTTGCGGCAAAATTGAGAATAAGCCTTTCGGGGAGGGGATAGGGCATTCCTATTTTAAGATAGCTTGCATTATCTCCGAGAGCCTCTTTTGCGTACATGAATGCCGCGCCGGAGGTGATAACGCCGATTTCGTCGGAGTGCATTTCCACTCTGTTGAGGTCGGTCTTTTCGGCGAATTCGCGTATCTTTTCCATTCTTTCTTCGACATCGACATGGCGTTTGATAGCGTTTGCCGGCATCATAACATATTTAGCTGCATTCTTTTCGTACGGTTTAAGGGTAATATGATCGGGCGAAAAAATGTCAACGAGGCTCTGTGAGTGTGAAACGCGCGTTGTGAGACGGATGAAAACAGGCGTATCGAACTTTTCGCTGAGAGAAAATGCCTGTTTTGTGAACTCCTTGCACTCGGAGGAATCGGAGGGTTCAAGCATCATTATTTTGCTTGCCTTTGCATAGTGGCGCGAGTCCTGCTCGTTTTGCGAGGAGTGCATTCCGGGGTCGTCCGCAACGCAGATTACAAGTCCGGCGTTTACTCCCGTATAAGACGCGGTGAAGATAGGGTCAGCCATAACATTAAGACCCACATGCTTGCAGCAGCTCATTGCTCTTGCGCCGCCTATTGCCGCGCCGATCGCGACCTCTGCCGCAACCTTTTCGTTAGGTGCCCATTCGCAGTATATATCTTCGTACTGCACCGTGCTTTCCGTTATTTCCGTGCTCGGAGTGCCGGGATAAGATGAAACGACCCTTACGCCGGCTTCGTGTGCGCCTGCGGCAACTGCTGCGTTGCCGAGAAGAAGTTTTTTCATTTTATTTTTCGTCCTTTCCGTCAATTTCGTTTTGCATTGCGACAAGATGTTCGCTGCGGTACCTTTTCCTCAAAACGGGTTTTTCTATTTTTCCTGTGGGGTTCCGCGGAATGTCGGCAAATATTATTTTCTTCGGGCGTTTGTACTTCGGCAGACTGAGGCAGAAGTCGTTTACCTCGTCCTCCGTAAGAAGGCAGCCCTCTTTGATTTCAATCACTGCGGCGGCTATCTCGCCCAGACGCGCGTCCGGCAGACCTATGACGGCAACATCCTTTACCGCATCCATTTTCCTTATAAAGTTTTCTATCTGAACGGGGTAAATATTTTCTCCGCCCGAAATAATAACATCCTTTTTGCGGTCGACGAGATAGATAAAACCGTCGCTGTCCGCCATAGCCATATCACCCGTAAAGAGCCAGCCGTCTTTGAGGACTTCGTCTGTTGCTTTTTCGTCCTTGTAGTAGCATTTCATAACGCCGGCACCCTTTACGGCAATCTCTCCGACCTCGCCCTGAGGTACTTCGTTTCCGTCCTGTGATACGATTTTTACCTGCCAGCCGAAGCCTGCTTTTCCTATTGCGCCTATTTTCCCGGGGTTTTCCACACCGAGATGGACGCAGCCGGGACCTATCGATTCGCTTAAACCGTAATTCGTGTCGTACTGCTGGTTCGGAAACAGCTTCTGCCAGCGTTTTATAAGGCTCGGCGGAACGGGCTGTGCGCCGATGTGCATGAGCCGCCATGCAGAGAGGTCATAATCGGCAAGATTTATCTTTCCCGAATCGACAGCGTCAAGAATGTCCTGCGCCCACGGGACAAGCAGCCACACGATCGTGCATTTTTCCTCGGCAGCCGTTCCGATTATCCACTCAGGCTTAACGCCTTTGAGCAGCACAGCTCTGCTGCCTACGAGAAGCGAGCCGAACCAGTGCATTTTCGCGCCGGTGTGATAAAGCGGAGGAATGCAGAGAAAGACATCGTCCTTTGTCTGCGAGTGGTGGGCTTGCTCCGTTCTCGCCGCGTGCATGAGAGCGCCGTGCGAGTGGAGTATCGCTTTCGGGAAGCCCGTTGTGCCGGAGGAATAATATATCGCTGCGTCGTCGGTATCCGTCAGCTTTACCGCCGGAGATTTCGATGAACAGTAGTTGATGAGAGTGTCGAAGCTGTCGGCAAAGGTAGGACAGTCGCCGCCTGCGTACAGCCACATTTTTATTCTCGGAACCCGTTCGACGATCTCCTCAATTCTTCCCGTAAACTCGGGGCCGAAAACAATGTAGTCGCAGTCCGCCTTGTCGAGGCAGTATTTTATCTCGTCGGCAGTATATCTGAAATTCAGCGGAACGGCAACAGCGCCCGATTTGAGTATGCCGAAATAAACCGGCAGCCATTCAAGGCAGTTCATCATCAGAATTGCAACCTTGTCGCCCTTTTTTACCCCTCTCGACAGGAAAAAGTTTGCGACCCTGTTGCTTTGTTTATTGAATTCGCTCCATGTTATCTCCCGTTTGTAGGCTTTGCATGGGGTCGATTCGATAAGTGCATATTCGCGCCATGTCATTTTTTCGCGGCAATCCGCCTGCGGATTGATTTCGGTCAAAGCCGTGTCGGTCGGGTAAAAATCCGCGTTTTTTTGAAGTATTTCCGTTATCGGCATTGTGTTTGCATCCTTTCGCGGGGGAGGATAACAACAAACCGCCCCCTGATAAATCAGAGGGCGGAAACTTTCCGCGGTACCACCTCAGTTTACCTCAGCCTCGCGGCTGCGGCCTCATCGGGTACAAGCATACCCTATCGCGTTAACGGGCGAACCCGGCACGGCTTACTTTGTTCGGCGTGCGGCTCTGCAAGGTGTATTCATTTCCGATCGTGCTGCGCCGTTCCACCGCCCGACACTCTCTGTGAACCGATACCGAAAACTACTTGTCCTGCGTCATTGCCTTTCATTCTTTATATTCAATGTATGTACTTTATCACTTTGCGGTGCGCTTGTCAAGTCGCTTTCATAACAAAGAGCATTGCTTGCTGCGTCGTTTTGTTTGTGCATTTTTCCGAAAAAAAACGAGAGTGTTCGATTTTTTTGCATCTTTTTTTAAAGTTTACAATAAATACTTGAAAACACACTCGAAATTGTGTAAAATCTGTTGTGTAAAATTCCATTTTTAAGGAGAGGAAATATGAAAAAGCTGCTTTCTGTGCTTCTTGCACTCGCTTTGATGCTCACTTCGCTTTCCGCTTTTGCCTTCGCCGCAGACGCAGACAAAAACGAGTACCCGAGAATTAAGGTTCACGGCTTTATGTCGCGTGAAATTCTCGCAGATAAAGACAACGAGGACTCTGATGTTCTCTGGCCCCCGGCGGCTGACACCATTCTCGATGCCGTTAAGAAGGCTCTGCCTTCGCTTGCGAAATTTGCCGTAACACGCGACTGGAACAAGCTCGGTCAGGATATCACTCCGCTCGCAAAAGAGATTTTTGCGCCGGCCTTCCTCGATGAAAACGGTAATGCGAAGGGCAACTCCGGCGTATATTTCGTATATCCGGAAGCCTCGACAATTACAAAAGATTCCGAGGTTAAGTTCAGCTACGACTGGCGTCTTGATCCCATCTATCTTGCCGGTCAGCTCAACGACTTCATCAACTATGTTCTCAAATGCTCCGGTGCGGACAAGGTCGACTTGCAGTGCCACAGCTTCGGCGGTATCGTAACTTCTACATATGTCCGTCTTTACGGCTCGTCAAAGCTCCACTCCGTTGCGTTTAACTCCACCGCCGTTTTCGGAGAAACATACACCGGCGAACTCATGACAGGCAAGCTCAAACTTGACAAGGATGCCGTTCAGAACTTTATGTCGTATGTGTTCGATCACAACGACTATGAGCATATTCTCAACGGAACCATCAAGCTTCTCTCCGATGCCGGACTTCTCGGCTTCGTATGCGATTTTGGCAATGAATTCATCGCACAGCTGGGTGAAATGGTGCTCCCTGAGGTTATTGTACCTGCTTTCGGCGGTTGGCTCAGCGTTTGGGCAATGGTTCCCAATGCAGACATTGACGAAAGCATGAAGTATGTGTTCAACGAGATATACAAGAATTCCGATATCGACAGAAGCGGACTTATCGCAAAGATAACAAACTTCAATCTTACGTTCCGTCCCTTTAAGGAGCAGGTTCTCAACAAGATTAACGACACCGCAAACCTCTATGTTATCAGCAGATACGGTTACTGCTCGATACCGATCACACCGTCGTGGAGGAGCATGGGTGACGGCGTTGTTGATACGAAGTATACCTCTTTCGGCGCAACCTGTGCCGAGTTTGACTCCACTCTTACCGATGAGTATATCGCCGGTAAGGATGCCGCGATGATATCCCCCGACAAGAGGGTTGACGCATCGACCTGTATGTTCCCCAATCAGACTTGGTTTATAAGGGACGCAAACCACAACATGGATGTCGATCAGCTTATCGACGCGTTCTTTGCCTACGACGGACAGGGAACAGTCGATACGGTTGACGGACTTCAAAGATTTATGGTTTACGATAAGGCCTCCGACTCGTATGTTGCCGACAACGGCGCAGAAAAGGAAGAAACCGGATTTATCGCCGAGCTTAAAGCGATTCTCAAAGAGCTTCGCACTTTCTTCAAGATGATATTCGGACTTATCTTCTCAAAGCTCAATCTCGCCTGCTGAAAAACCGTTTTCCGTTAACTTAAAAAACCGCTGCACTTCATACGGTGCGGCGGTTTTTCGGTGTCTGCGTGTACGCTGCGAAAAGAATAAAACATAAAAGAATAGAAATACAAAAATTTTTGTCTGAGATGATAAAGAAAAAGCCGCCTTTATCACTCAAAAGGCGGCTCGATTTGTTATGCTGTTTTGTTGTAATGCCCTTGCGGATGAATGTGAGCTGCACTGCGTCGGCTCATTCTTAGTCGCGAATAAAATCGGCTATTGCTTCCGCATCCTTTTTGCCCTGCATATAAAGCTCCGTGAGCATTGCTTTGTCTTTTGTCAGCGTTTTTAGCTTGCCGATGTCACCGGGGGCTACTATCAGCAGCTTTTGTTCCGCTTCGAGTTTTTTTGCGAGTGCAATTCCGTTCCGGTACTTCTCCTCTCTTTTGAGGAGTGCGGAGGAGGTGTTCGGAAAACGGCGGTGTAAAAGGGACGCGCACATTTTTTCCATTTCAAAGGAATCTTCCGTTTCTACGGGCTTTGTAAGGATAAGGACGACCTTGTCCGCACCTTGGCTAAACGCATATTCTATCGGTACGGGGTCGCTCACCCCGCCGTCGTAGTAGAATCGATCGTCGATTTCGTATGCTCTGCATACACCCGGAATGCAGCAGGACGCTTTAAGTATGGCGTAATCGTCACGAGATAAATCGTCTTTTGTGAAATATTTCGGAGCGCCGGTCTGTGCATCCGTGGCAACGACCGTATATTCCGACGGGTTATTCATTATTGCGTCAAAATCGAGCGGATCTTCACCGCCGGTATTGCTCAGCTCCCCGTAGATATAGTCGAGGTTTAAGTAAGAGTGATTCTTTACGAGATTTCCGACACTCATATATTCGCGGCGCATTGAATAATCCGTATAAAAACGGTAGTTTCTGCCCTTTTGCCCGGCAAGGAAAGACGCTGCGTTTGCGCTGCCTGCCGAAATGCCTATGCAATGGGAAAACGAAACGGAGTTTTCAATGCAGTAATCAAACACACCCGCACCGTATATTCCTCTCAGTCCGCCGCCCGTGTCAATAACAGCTGTTTTCATTTTTATTCTCCGGCTTAAAAGAACTTCTCCGCAAATTCCGAAAACTTCTTTTCGTAAAGAGCGGAATCGGTTGCGTAGCTCTTTGCGTGCCATGCGCCGTCAATAATGACAAGATCCTTGTAAGGAGCGCTTGTCGCTTCATACAGTTCGTAACACATCACGGGGGGTATAAAATCGTCGGCGCCGCCGTGGATAAAGAGGATCGGTATCCTTGCGTGTTTTACGCCTTCAAGTGCGTTCGTGTCCCTGAAATCGAAGCCTGCAAACAGACGGCAGAATATATCCGCACCGACGAGAATGGGGTATTTGAGCGGACCGATGACTCCCAGCACATTCGAAAACTCGTTCCATGCGTTGGTGTAACCGCAGTCGGCAACCGTGAACTTGACATTTTCGGGAAGTGCCGGATCGCCTGTCATCATCATGACGGTGGCAGAGCCGAGCGAAACACCGTAAAGGCATATCTCGATATCTTTACCGAAGGTTTCGAGCATGAAATCGAGCCACAAAAGGCAGTCTTTGCTCTCTTTGTTGCCGAAGGTTATATGATTGCCGCCGCTTTTTCCGCAGCCGCGCTGGTCAATAAGAAAAACATTGTACCCCTTGTCGTGCAGGAATTTTGTAATGAGAGCAAATCCGGTCAGCGCATTGCTCCTGTAACCGTGGCTGCAAAAAATAAATTTGTCGGTTTCCTTTTCTGCCGGCAGATAATAGGCATGGAGCATCGTGCCGTCGCACCCCTTTATCCGATATTCGGTGAAGGACTGTCCGCACAGCCACTTTTCCCTCGGGTCGATCTCCGGTGCAGCACCTGCTTTTTTCGATGATACTATCTGTCCGACCTTGTCAAATACCTTTCCGTTTGAATCTATTACCTCGTGGTATATAAATCCGCTCAATCCGAGGAACAACGAAGCCGCCGCACCCGCCGCAGTAAGTTTTTTTTTCATTTTTCGTTCTCTCCGTTCACAAATAATTGTAAATATTTTAATACCGCCCATCTTTTTTGTCAATACTCCGTAAAGGCGGTTTGACATACGGCGAGTGTAATGGTAATATATACACAGCGGAGGGGTTTCTATGATAAAAGCTGTTCTTTTTGATATTGACGATACGATCCTCGACTTCGGCAAATGTGCGGAATGGGCTGTAAAAACGGCGATGGAGGAGAGAAACACCGAGTACAGACACGAGTATTACGGTGTTTTTAAGAGGATAAACGACGACCTGTGGAAAAAACTCGAAAAGGGCGAAATAACCCGTGAGGAGCTTTTTAACAGACGCTTTAACGAGATATTTGCGGAGCTTGGGATAAATCTTGACGGACGCGAATTTGAATCAAGGTTCTTGGAACTGCTTCATGAAAGCACGGAGGAGGTTCCCGGCGCCAGAGAGCTTTTGAAATACCTTCATTCCAAAAATTACCGTGTCTATGCCGTCAGCAACGCAATGCAGACACAGCAGGAAACCCGGCTGAAAAAGAGCGGACTTTCACGGTATTTTGACGGCGTTTTTACATCGGAATTATTGGGAGCCTCGAAGCCGTCAAGGGCTTTCTTCGGAGCATTTTTCGAACGCGTTCCCGATATTTCGAAGGACGAGGTGATTTTGATAGGAGATTCGCTTTCGGCTGACATCTCCGGCGGAAAACGCTACGGTCTCACCACCTGCTGGTTCAATCATGCAGGCAAAAACTCATCGGGCGGTTCGTTTTCCGATTTTGTCGTCCATTCGCTTAACGATGTAAAGTTGTTTATGTAAGATTTGAACGAAAGAGTAAAAAAAGGAATGATAAATATGAATTACGATTATGAATATTTTTGTAAAAGTGCGGAATATGTCAAAAGCATAATAAAAGATACGCCCGATGCTGCAATTATTCTCGGCTCGTGTCTCGGAGATTTTGCAGACAGAATCGAAAATCCGGTCGTTATCGAGTACAAAGATATTCCCAACTTTTTGACTTCGACCGTGCAGTCGCACGCCGGAAAGCTCATATTCGGTACAATTGCCGGGAAAAAGGTGCTTTGTATGTCGGGGCGTTTTCACCACTACGAGGGGTACGCCTTTGAACAGCTGACCGCGCCTATTCGCCTTTTTAAGCTCCTCGGTGCGCGGGTATCGGTCATTACAAATGCAGCAGGCGGCGTGAATACATCGTATAAGCCCGGTGATGTCATGGTCATCAGCGATCACATTAAGCTCACCGGTGCAAGCCCGCTGTGCGGAAAAAACATAGATGAATTCGGTCCTCGTTTCTTTGATGTCACCGATATGTATACAAAAGAGCTGCGTGAAATCGCGCTTGAATGCGCACACGGCAGTTCGCTTACGGTTCATGAAGGCGTGTATATGTACTTTACCGGTCCTCAGTTTGAAACTCCGGCTGAAATACGGGCTGCGAGGATTCTCGGAGCGGACGCTGTCGGAATGTCCACCGTCACAGAAGCTCTGACCGCCGCGCATTGCTCAATGCCGCTTTTGGGGCTTTCCGTTATCACAAATATGGCGGCAGGCGTAACAAGCGAAAAGATTAGCCACGAGGAAGTCGGGGAAGTCACCGGAACTATTTCAAAGCAGTTCGGCGACTATGTCGAGAAAATAATTTCTCGCATATGAGGGAGCAGGAAACATGAAAATATTGTTGAAAAACTGCCTTGTTCTGCAAGCGGGAGGAAAAACCGTTACCGCGGCAGGCGGCTTGAATATAGTTGTACATAACAGCATTATCGAATATATCGGCAAAGAGATTCCCGATGAACGGTTCGATTCCGTCAAGGATATGTCGGGAAAGCTCTTAATGCCCGGGCTTTACAACTGCCACACCCATTCTTCGATGGTTCTTCTTCGCGGAGTGGGGAGCGGACTGCCGCTTAACGACTGGCTTTTTAAGGCAATTTTCCCTGTTGAGGACAAGCTTACGGAGGATGATATAAAGGCGGGCAGTGAGCTTGCCGCCCTCGAAATGATATCCGGCGGTACGGTCAGCTTTTCGGATATGTACTTTTTCCCGAAAAAGACTGCCGAGGTCGTACTCGAAAGCGGCATGAAAGCGAATATCTGCCGTCCCGTTCAGAGCTTCGACCCCGATGAAAAGCCCGAGAACTGCTATCGTATAGCCGAGAGCGAGGCTCTGTTCAAAGAGTATAACGGCGCGGGAGACGGGCGGCTTCTCGTTGATTTCTGTGTTCACGCCGAGTACACCTGCAATCCACAGGTCGTGAGGGCGTATTCGGAGATCTGCCGTAACTATAACGGAAATATGCACATACACCTTGCCGAAACCGAAAAAGAACAGAGAGAGTGTATAGAAAAATACGGCGTTACGCCCGCAAAGTGGTTCGATTCGCTCGGCGCTTTCGACAGCGACGCATTTGCCGCGCACTGCGTTGTTCTGACTGAGGAGGACGCGGAGATACTTAAAAACCGCGGCGTAAGCATTGTTCACAATCCCACCAGCAACATGAAGCTCGGCAGCGGATTTGCCCCGATAAGCCGCTATATGGATATGGGGATGAATATCGCACTCGGAACAGACGGTGCCGCCAGCAACAATAACCTTGATATGTTCGAGGAAATGCACCTCGCGTCCGTGATTCATAACGGCTTTATGAGAAATGCAACGGCGGTCAATGCGTCCGAGATAATAAACGCTGCAACCGTCAACGGCGCAAAAGTCCAACGACGCGCCAAATGCGGAAAAATCGCAGAGGGGTACAGGGCTGATATCATCGCTCTCTCGCTCGATACGCCGCATATGCAGCCGTGTCTTGATCCTGTTTCATCGGTCGTTTACTCCGCTCAGGCGTCCGATGTGTGTCTGACGATGTGCGACGGAAAAATTCTTTACGAAAACGGCGAGTTTTTAACTCTCGACAAAGAGAGAATTATGTTTGATGTTAAAAAAAGTGTCAAAAGACTCTATAAATGAGGTGAATATATGGAAAGAGCCGATAAAGATCTGGCGTTTATGCTTCAATATGAAAATATTGCGTGGTTCTCCGACGGTAAAGTAAAAATACTTGACAGACGAGTCTATCCGCGTAAAGTCGAATTCGTTGTTTGCAGCTCTTATCACGATGTTGCAAGAGCTATACGGGATATGGTTACGCAAAGTGCCGGACCGTATACGGCTGCTGCTGCCGGAATGGCCCTTGCCGCGTACGAAAGCCGCAACGAGAGCGAAGCAAAACAGCGCGATATTCTCTGCGACGCGGCGCTGTGTCTGTCGACAGCAAGACCGACCACCTCACGCAGAATGTCGCTTATAACGAGGGGCTGTCTTGACGCAGCTTTTAAGGCGATGGAGGCAGGCGAAAATGTGTGCGACTCGATTGTCCGTTATACCGTTCAGATAAACGATATGCGCTACAGTAAGGTCTACAAAATGGCACAGTATCTTGCCGATATGGTTCCTACCCACGGCACTGTTATGACTCAGTGCTTTGGCGAAACGATAGTAGGGCAGCTTTGCCGCGTGTTGAAGGAGCAGGGAAAGGGCGATGTGAAATTCTTCTGTCCCGAAACCCGTCCGTATTTTCAGGGCGCTCGACTTACCGCAACGGTATGCCGCGATATGGGAATGGATGTCACGGTCATTACGGATAATATGCCGGCTTTTGTAATGCAGAAGGAGAAAGTAGATATCTTTACATCGGCTGCCGATGCTATCTGCATGGACGGATATGTCGTTAACAAAGTAGGTACTTTTCAAATTGCAATTGCCGCAAAATATAATAAGATTCCGTATTTCGTTACGGGCGCTCCCGATAAAATGCATTCAAAAATAGATACGGTCACAATAGAAATGCGCGATCCCTCTTTTACCTTGCAGGCGATGGGTGTTAAGACTGCGGCGGACGGCGTAAAGGGGTATTATCCCGCGTTTGATATCACTCCGCCGGAGCTGGTGAGCGGTGTGGTTACTGACACCGGAATTTACACCCCTTATGATCTTGACCGCTACTACAAAGAAGGCAACATGGGCGAATACGAAATGGTGATATAGTTAACCGGAGGTTTTTGTATGATAAGACTTATTCCGCAGCCGCTTTTTGTACACGAGAGAGCCGGTCGGTTTGTAAAGGCTGACGGCTTTACGCTTGAAAGAAAACAGCTTTCCTCGTTTTTAGGGGAGGAAAGTTATCGACTTGTCATTTCCGATAAGGGAATCGTTGCAGAAGCACCCACCGAGAAAGGTTTTTTCTATGCCGAAAAGACTCTGTCACAGCTCAGGGCTTTTTACGGGGATAGTCTTCCCGTATGCAGAATCGAGGACAGTCCGCGGTTTCCATACCGCAGCTTTATGATAGACTGCGCGCGGCATATGTTCCCCGTGCACGAGCTTAAAAGAATGATAGACACTGCCGCTTCGCTGAAATTTAATAAATTTCACTGGCACCTTGCGGACGATCAGGGCTTTCGCATTGAACTGAAATGTTACCCCGAACTGACGCGCCTCGGCAGCATGCGTGCAGGCGACCGTTTCGGTCAGTATTTGCAGTCCGACAAGCCTTACGGCGGATATTATACTCAGGACGAGATTGCCGAAATTGTTGATTTTTGCCGCGAGAGATTTATTGAAGTCGTTCCCGAATTTGATGTGCCCGGACATTCCTCCGCACTGCTTCATGTTTTTCCCGAACTCGGATGTACGGGAAAAAGTGTCGCGGTCAAATTGTCCAACGAAATTTTTAAAGATGTTCTGTGCATAGGTGAAGCAAAAACAGAGGTAGTGGTAAAAAATATCATTTCGGAGCTTTGCACAATGTTCCCGGGCAAGTATTTCCATATCGGCGGCGATGAAGTCCCGCGCGACAATTGGAAAAAATGCCCCAAGTGCCGTGCTTTTGCCGCATCCAAAGGAATTTCGTCCGAGGACGGTTTGCAGCTGTATTTTATAAATTCCGTTTCCGCCTTTTTGGAAGAAAAGGGAAAGACCGTGATTGGCTGGAATGAGTGCCTTAAAGGCGGCGAATTGAACGAAAGCATGGTAGTAGAGCGCTGGCTTGACCGCAGCGGTGCAGCCCTTGACGCTGCAAATAACGGCAGAAAAATAATAGCGGCTCCCATGAATCCGTATTATGTCGATTATCCGTATTCGTTCTATTCGCTTTCAATGACTTACAGCTATGACCCGTTTAACGAAAAAAGGCTTACTCCTGCCGGACGGGAAAATGTTATCGGTGTCGAGTCCCCGGTTTGGACAGAGTTTATAAACAACTGCGCAAAGCTTGAAGCACACTGCTTCCCGAGGTGGTTTGCCGTTGCCGAGAGCGGATGGAGCGAACCTGAAAACAAGGATTACCGCGCATTTGAAATTGCCGCCGAAAAACTCAGCGGTGTTTTGCACGGGGTCGGAATAAACTGCGCGCCGATTGAAAAATGGAATCCGAATACGGTTCAAAAAATCAAAGAAAACGCCCGGTTTATGAAAAACTACACCACGACAGGGAAGTAACCGCACTTTTGGCAGACTGACGGATTTTCCGTTTCGTCAGCGGAAACATTTAAACGAAAATAAGATAATAAGTCCGAAACAGCTTCCTTATTTGCTGATTCGGGCTTGTTTTTTCGGTAACGCCGCGTTCGGTAACTGAATACAATGCTTTTGAGAGCAGAAGCATTTCTGTTTTCGAAATAAATAAAAAAGGAGTCGTTTTATGAGTATGGGAAATACTGCGGCGGATATCTCTGTTTTCAGCACAGTTACCGCTTTGCCTGAGTCGCCGCAGACTACGATGGCTTATGTGCCGTTTCAGACAGATAAAACCATGTTCGACGAGAACGAAGCTCTGAACAGAGGGACGCTCTTTAAGAATCTCGATAAACCTTTTTGCAGAGGGTGTCTTAAATGAGCAAAAAGGATAAACTTTTGCGCTCCCTTTCCGCTGCGCAGTTTGCGCTTTGGGAGCTTCATCTCTATCTCGACACACACCCTGCCGATATGACCGCCATTGCCATGCATTCGCAGTATGAGATGAAATTCAACGCATTGAAAAAAGAATTTGAGGAGCTTTACGGTCCGTTGACACCGGCACTTGGCGAAGGTGTCGAGTGGCTTAAAAACCCGTGGCCGTGGGACTCGGAAGGGTATGATGACTGATGTGGGCTTATGAAAAAAAATTGCAGTACCCCGTGAAAATAAAAAATCCGAACCCAAAGCTTGCGCAGGTAATCATATCGCAGTACGGCGGACCCGACGGCGAACTCGGCGCGTCGCTCCGCTATCTTTCGCAGCGCTTTTCAATGCCTTATCCGGAACTCAAAGGCCTTTTGACGGATATAGGAACCGAAGAGCTGGGACACCTTGAAATGGTAGGCGCTATTGTATATCAGCTCACGCGAAACCTGACAATGGAACAGATAAAACAGTCGGGCTTTGACAAATATTTTGTCGATCACACCACCGGTATTTACCCCGTTGCGGCATCCGGTGCGCCTTTTTCGGCAACCTGCCTTGCGTCAAAGGGCGATGTTATAACCGATTTGCACGAAAATCTTGCGGCAGAACAAAAGGCAAGAACAACATATGATAATATTCTCCGAATGACCGATGATCCCGATGTTGCCGACGCTATAAAATTCCTCAGAGAACGCGAGGTCGTTCACTATCAGCGCTTCGGCGAAGGACTTCGTTTGGCGACAGACAGACTCAATTCAAAGAATTTCTACGCCTGCAATCCGTCTTTTGATAAAAACTGCGGAAAATAATCCCTTAAAACAGACAAATAAAGCCGCGCCCGGTATGCTGTGTGCAGCCGGGAGCGGCTTTGCCGACATTTTTTGATAGAGTCAAATCAATAATCACTTTACAGTATGAAGGAAGGTGATTATGTTCATCTTTATCTGAAAAGCGGCATTTCTTCCAAGGAATATTATGTCGTACCGAATGTATTTGAATTTTTCAGGATATATTTTTTTTGCAGCCTATTATCGGAGAAAAAGTATTTTTTTGGGAGGGCATAAGAAAAAGACTGTTCGGCGAAAGCCTGTCAGTCTTTTCCAAAGTGCGTATTTAACTGTCGGCAGACACGGCTGAAACGGCTGTTTTGTGTTTGCCGTTATTCCGTTTTTTCGGAACTCAGTCCTGTTTGAGCATTTCTATTTCTTTTACGGCATCTGCGAGAGAACCGGGAATGAATGCTTTTTCTCCGCTGATGGCAAACTTTTCAAACAGGTGCTTTTTGATGTCGTTAGCGCCCTGAATTTCGGCGAAAAGCTTTGTCATCAGTTCGCGTCTGGACTGATTTTTAAGAACGGAGATGTTTTCAAGACGAATGACTGTTTCGCTGTCGGGAGATATTGCACCGGTGTCTATCTCAATAACGCCGCCGGACTTTTCCAAAGAAAACGGTGCTTTCTTTTTGTTGACCGTAACGGTGATTTTTTCAGCGTCAACTACATCCTTGAACAACAACTTATATTTGCGTTTTTCGGGAAGAACAGCCGTATCTCCCTCGGTACGGTGAACGGTGAAAGTAAGGGAGTTGCCCTCCTCGGATAATGTGAACTGCGTTTTGCAGTATTCACCGTTGAGATAGTTGTGAGTTTCTCCGTCGTCCTCGTAGAGAGTATAGCTGCCGTTGCCTCTGAAAAGCGTAAGTTGGAGCTTGTCGGGGTTTTTGACCGAGTTGCCGCAATCCTCCGTGTACATCGGGATAATTGCGCCCTCTTTTGCAAGAACAGGTATGCTCTTTTCGTCGCGGAAAAGCTTCAATTCACACGGACCGTTGTAAATTCTTCCGGTGAAAATATCAGTCCATCTGCCCTCGGGAATGAAGCAGGGGGTTCCGGCAAGTTCGATTTTTCTGTTGATTTTGGTGGTTATCGGGCAAACTATCAGCTCCGAGCCGAAGAAAAACTGGTTTGGAACATTGTATGCCGCTTCCGTATGCGGATAAGCGTAGTACATCGGGCGTACAAGCGGAATGCCTTCTTCGGCGGTCTGCCTGTTTGCGGAGTAGATGTACGGAATGAGCCTGTGGCGCAGACGAAGTGCGTCGCTTGCGTATTCTCTCACATCGGAGCGGTACATCCAAGGCTCTTTACCCATGAATTCGTTGGATGTGGAGTGAAGCCGCATTATCGGACTGAAAACACCCAATTGCACCCATCTGAGGTACAGTTCATCGTCACGGATACCGAAGGTGTGACCGCCGATGTCGTGACTCCACCATGTGTAGCCGATGTTTGAAGCTGTCGCCGTAAAATAGGGCTGATAATTTAAGGACGCCCACGACATAAATGTGTCGCCCGAAAAACCGATGGGGTAACGGTGTGCGCCCGCGCCCGAGAAGCGCGACAGAATAAGTCCGCGCTTATTTGTGCTGTCGTTATCAATATAGTGATACCTGTTGAGAGCGGAAAGGGGATCGAGTCCGTCGACATCGGAATTCTTGCCCTGCTGCCAGTCTATCCACCAGAAGTCAACGCCTTTTTCTTCATGCGGATGGTGCAGGAATTTGAAGTAACCCTCAATGAATTTATCATCGGAAAGGTCAAATCTGACGGGCTTTTTCTGTGACGGATCCTGATTCATGAATTCGCAGAATTCCTTGTAGACATCTTCGAAGAAGCAGCAGCCTGCCGCCGGATGGAGGTTCATCGTCACTTTAAGACCCTTATTTTTAAGGAAGGACAAAAAACCGTCCGGATCGGGGAAAAGCTCGGTATTCCATGAATATCCCGTCCAGCCGGGGAAAATGATGGAATATACCTTTTCCATTAAGTTGTTTTTAGCATATACCTTTTTTGCGTCCTCGCCGAATTTTTCAACGACCTTGACCCAATGCCAGTCCATGTCGACCGTTGCAACCGTGAGTGGAATCTTCTCGTTTTCAAAACGCTTTATCAGTGTTTCGTACTCGTCCTGAGTATACGCCTTGTATCTGCTCCACCAGTTGCCGAGCGCAAAGCGGGGAATAAGCGGCGGAAAACCGGTCAGGTTGAAGTAATCCCTGACAGCTGTGTTGTAATCAAAACCGTACGCGAAGTAGTACAGGTCGGTTTCGGGGCATTTGCGCTTTTCGATGTGTCCGCTTTCGGTCAGAACGAGCGTACAGCTGTCGTCGAGGACTGCGGTGCCGTTTTTTGAAACGACTCCGTCGCAGAGCTTGCAAAAGCCGTTTGTGTTATCAAGTGTGCGACCCGTGCCTTTAAGATTTCCTTTGCGGAAATTCGTAACGGTTCTGCCGTCGGAAAGTTTAATGCTTTTCAGTTTTTTGTGCGCGAGGTCAAAGACAAATTCGCAGGAGTTTGTTTTGACCGTTACGAGATTTCCCGATTTGATAAAGCTGCATTCAACTTCGCAAAAGGCTCTGTTGACGACGGCTTGCGTCGGCAGGTCGCAGAAAACGCTTGAAGTCTGTACCTCGATTCGCAGAAGCCGCTCGGTAATAACGGTGAGCCGGCAGCCGTTTTTGATGAAAACCTGTTCTTTTTTCGGTTGATTTGCCGTTTTTTGAGCAAAACGCTTCATGTAATCATTCATAATTTTGTCACCCGGAAGTATTTTACTTTATTTTTTTCCGTTTGTCAATTTTTAACTAAAAACAAGGGAAATAAGGTTAATCGGCTATTGAAATGTACGGAAAGGTGTGCTAAAATACGGTTTGTGAAAAAAATGTTAAATTGATTTTTCGGATTCGAATCTTTTGCGCAGCTTTTTTAAGCATCGCGTTTCGATTCTGCTTACATATGATCTCGATATTTTGTAGAGCTTTGCGACCTCGCTTTGTTTCAGCGGCGGTTTGCCGTTAAGTCCGTAGCGAAGGATCATGATTGATCGGTCGCGAGGGTCATCGATTTCGTCGACATATCTTAATACTCTTTTGCAATTAGTTGACAGGCATATTTCTTCAAGCGTGTTGTCGTCGTTGCAGATTATGTCGGTGAGCGTGAGAGGATTTCCGTCCGGGTCCGTTTCTATCGGTTCGTCAAAAGAGATGTCGAGTGCACATTTCTTTTTGTTGCGAAAATACATCAATATCTCGTTATCGATGCACCGCGCGGCATATGTCGCAAGGCGAACCCCTTTGTCGGGGTCGTATGAGTTGACGGCTTTTACAAGTCCTACCGAACCGACCGAAAGAAGCTCTTCGCTGTCGTCACAGAAGGAATAGTATTTTTTTGTTATGTGAGCAACCAAGCGGAGATTCCTCTCTATAAGGATATCCTTTGCTTTCTTGTCGCCTGCTTTCAGCAGCTCTAAGTATTTTTGTTCTTCTTTTGCCGAAAGCGGCTTCGGGAAAAAGGTTTTGTTGTCAAGGTGCAGAGCGAGCAGGATGTTTTTCAGGAGTAAATTCAAAAACGGCATTTATTCACCTTATTTACAGTGTATTCTTTACAGTTTATGCATTCGATTCGTTAAAGTTACTTTTTTGGGGGAAAATTTATGAATTACAAGTCGGGACTGCTGCGCGGCGGTCCGGTCGTTGCCTGTGCCGGCACGGATTATATTATTTCGGTGCCTGTCAGGAAACGCGTTCTCATGAAGATAGTTATCGGCTCGGTGGTTTACTACAACCACTGCAACGGTGTCAGAATAAGCGACACAAAGCTGCAACGGTTCATCGTCCCGATGGAAGTGCTGAATAAAGCAAAAAAGTATACTGTTATTTTCAGCGAGGTCATTTCGCGCGGTGCGTACTCGTGCACTCTCGGCGAGGAACAGTCGATTGATTTTGATTTTTATCCCGTTGAAAAGACGGATGGCATAAACATTTATCACATATCCGATACGCACGGAATCAAAAGCGCGGCGGTTAATGCCGCCAAGGCGATAGGCGATAAGCTCGATCTTCTTGTCCTGAACGGCGACATTTCATCGAGCAGCTCGAAAGAAAACGATATTTTTCTGCAATACGATATAGCGTATCTGATAACGAGAGGGGAGAAGCCCTGTATTCTCTCGCGCGGCAACCACGACCTCAGGGGTGCGCTTGCCGAAAAGCTTGCTTCATATCTCCCGACGGTCGGCGGAAAAACATACTATACTGTCACACTCGGTTCACTTTGGATAATGATTCTCGACTGCGGCGAAGATAAGCTCGACTCACACAGAGAGTATTCTTCAACGGTTTGCTGTCACGAAATGAGGAAGGACGAAACGGAATTCATCCGTGCCGTCATTGCCGACAAAAAGAATGAGTTCGAACGCGCCGGAATAAAGCACAAGCTTGTTGTTTCTCATGTGCCGTTTGAATACAATAATACCGAGCTTTGCAGAGGCGAACGCCCGTTTGATATCGAGCATGAGATATACGGCGAATGGTGCAGACTTATCCGCGAGGAAATAAAACCGGAATTGATGCTCTGCGGTCACTTCCATTTGACGGAAGTCTGGCAGAACGGGTACAGGGACGACAAAAATGTCGGCGTGCCTGTGATAATCGGCGGAAAGCCCGAAAACGAGCGCGGCAGAAACAAAAAGTATATCGGCTGCTGTGTCGGACTCAATGATAAAAATGCAACGGTTACTTTTACGGACGAGAGAAAACGAACCGTAAACAGTATCTGCATTGATATAAAAGGAGAGGGAACGACATGAAAAAAATTTTAAGCGTGCTTCTTGCGGTGGTTATGATTTTCAGTTCTGCTGCCGTTTGTTTTGCCGCCGGCAAGAATGAGGAGATCTATCCCGCAATAATTGTTGCCGGATACAGTTCTTCTTCGCTTTATCAGGTTTCCGAGGACGGAACGAGAACGCAGGTATGGGGCGTCAATATGGACGAGATCATGTCTATCGTTCTTGAAAACATTGCCCGTATCGGACGCGGACTCGGTGAGCTTGCTTTCGGCAAACCCGAGCTTGTCGCCGACATAGTCGGTCAGGCGATTGTCGATATGTACGGTGTTATGGCTTACGATGAGAACGGAACAAGTATAAATAACATTGAAACCTTCTCGACAAAGGCATCTGAAACACAGTTTTCGTATCTCAGAAAGAATGAAAACGGCGAGCACATGCATGAAGCATATATAATGAGCACCGTCCGTGATATCTATGAAGAAAAGTACGGTGTGGAAAACGGAAACGATTACATTTTCAGCTTCCAGACCGATTTCAGACAGAATATCGTTGACTGTGCTGCCGACCTCGACAGATACATTGACAGCGTGCGTGAATTCACGGGTGCTTCAAAGGTCAATATCTTTGCTGTCAGCCACGGCGGACAGGTTTCGGCTACATATTTCAGCCTTTACGGTGATAAAAAAGCCGTCAACAACGCCGTTCTCACTGTTCCCGCAATAGGCGGTGCGGCGCTTGCATCCGACCTTATGAGCGAAGATGTTGTGTTTGACGAGGAAACTCTGTTCTACTTCATCGAAAACGGTATGAAGCTCGAATACGATATCAACTGGCTTGTCCGTGCAAATCAGCTCGGAATTCTTGATGATATCTGCAATCTTATCATGCACAATTATGCTAAAAAAGTCATCGGATACTGGGGCAGCATATGGGACTTTATCTCGGTTGATTTCTACGATGAACTGAAAAAACAGCTTCCCGAAACCACTCTCAATTCCGAAATGATCGAAAAGAGCGACAGATTCCACTACGAGATATATCCTTCGCTCAGAGAAAAACTTAAAGAGTGCGAGGAAAACGGAACCAACATCTATATTGTTGCCGGTTACGGTGAACCCTCTGTCACCGGACTTCAAGAGCAGTCCGACGGAATCGTTGCCCTTTCATCGTCCACGGGAGCGGTCAGCGCACCCTTCGGCAAAAGATTTTCCGACGGTTACAGACAGCTCTCAACGGTTTGCACCGACAAGACCCACAATCACCTCTCACCGGATATGACGGTCGATGCATCCGCGTGCTATCTTCCCGATTCCACTTGGTTTGTAAACGGTTTGTTCCACGGCATGACATGGAACGATGATTACAGTGAATCGCTGTGCAGCGACCTGCTGTTCTCGGAAAAACACAAGACTGTCTTTGATGATAAAAACTTCCCGCAGTTTAAGTACAGCACTAACAGATGCCACAGCGTAACAGGCGCGTTTAATTCCTCCGTAGAGGGCTTCATTGCAAACGGTGACGACACCTTTACCGTTACAAATCTTTCGCATGACTATAAGATGAAGCTGTTTGGTGTCAGCTGCGTCGGCGCGGGACTCACCTTTGATATTTCGAAGCCGATCTATCTTGCCCCCGGCGAGAGCGTACAGATCAAAGTCAACGGAACCATACCGGAGGAAAGCCTCACGACTGTCGATATCACTATTTCCTACAAGCTTATCGGCAGCATAACGCCTTACGGTACAAGAACACTCGTGTTTACCGTCATGAACGGCGACGCTCCTCAGTATGACGGCGATTACTCCGACGCTAACAGACCTAACCGTTTTGACGAATCTCTCACCGAGCTGCAACGCAATTTACTTGAAAAGACGGGACTTTACGATCTGCTTAAAATGATATTCGAAATTCTTTCTTCACTTCTTAATATGTTCGGCAGGGTTTGCTGAGTAAACACCTTCCGAACCGCACGATGAACTTAGCCGCAAAAGCTGCCGCTTGCAGAAGTGCGGTAAGAAGCGTTGTCATGTGATTATTAAAACAGAGCGGACTCCGCGGGGAGTCCGCTCTATTTTATGCCCGTTTCATCGGATTTGAAGTGTCCGAATTTTATGGAAGAAGTTCCGAACTTTTTTCGTATTTCATCAATAGTCTGTTCTATGTTTTCCTGCTTTTCGCTGCCGGAAGCGGAAGCAGCCGAAAAAAGGTCAAATTGCTCGAAGTCCTCATCCTCGCCGCAAAGCCCCGAAACACTTACGCCCAAAAGCCGAACAGGGTGGGTGAGCGACCTGTTTTCGCAGAATAGAGCGAATGCCGCAGCCGAAATATCTTTTTGCAGATTCGTCCTTTTGGGAAGAGTCTTTTGCCGTTGGAGTGTAAGAAAATCAGGGTCTTTTACCGTTATCTGTACAACATTGCCTTTCTTGCCGTAGGAACGCAGCCGCGCGGCGACCATGTCGCTCAGCATGGCAATGCCCTCCTTTATTTCCTCTCGCCCCGAGATATCTCTTCGGAAGGTCATGGAATGTCCCACCGATTTTATTTCGCGCTCTTCATAAAAGGAGTGAACTCTTTCGGTATCGTTTCCGGTGACATTGTCATAGAGCAGCAGTCCTGTTTTCCCGAGGTGGCGCATAATTATTTCCCTGTCGGCGCAGGCAAGCTGTCCGATGGTCTTAATGCCGAGGGAATTTAGCTTTTGTTCGGTTTTTTTACCTACCATCAGAAAGTCCGAAATCGGCAGCGGGTAGATGATACTTTTGTAGCCGTCGCGCAGCAGAACCGTGGTTGCGTCCGGCTTTTTATAATCGCTTCCGAGTTTTGCAATGCTTTTGCAGAAGCTAACACCGACAGATATCGTAACGCCGACCTCCTCCCGTATTCTGCGGCGTATTTCATCTGCAAGCTTAACCGGGTCGTTTCCGAAAAGGTGGATCGTGTTTGTGACATCGAGATACGATTCGTCTATGCTTGCCGGTTCCGTCAGGTCGGTATAGCTGAGGTAGATCTCGTTTATTTTGTCGGATATCTCGCGGTAAAGGGAATGGTGCGGCGCAACACATACAAGGTCGGGACATTTCTGCTTTGCGCGGTTTATCGTTTCGGCTGTCTGAATGGCGTATTTCTTCGCAAGCTGATTCTTTGCAAGAATAATGCCGTGCCTGTTATGAGGGTCGCCGGCGACAGCCATGGGCACCTTTTTCAGTTCCGGGTTGAGAAGCTCCTCGCACGAAGCGAAAAATGAGTTGCAGTCGCAATGAAAAATAATTCTGTCCGTGGCTTTTCACCTCCCGTTTCAGTTTACCATTTAAATCACCGGAAAACAACGAAAAAAAATTTATCAAACCCGTGTGGGGTTTTTGACGGATAAACGACAAAATTCGATAAACAGACTGCTAACTTTATCTGTTTTTTATCAAATAGGTGTTGAAAAACATATTTCGAAAGTGGTAAAATAGCAGTGTTAAAAAAACGATTCGCTCCGAATGCGATACGAGCTTTTTCTTATCGACGGCGCGATGATCGGGAGGAAAAACAAATGCTCAGCATCAATGAAATCCTGTGCAAGGGCTGCGGATACTGTATCAAGTACTGTCCCAAAACGATACTTGAAATGGGCAGTGAACGCAACAAGAACGGACATTTTTACCCGCATATGACTGATGCGGATAAATGTATCTCATGTGCTATGTGCGCCACGATTTGTCCTGAGGGCGCAATTGAAATTACCGAAAAGGAGGAGGCGTAAAAGATGGCCAAGGTCTTAATGAAGGGCAATGAAGCCATTGCCGAGGCGGCAGTAAGAGCCGGATGCCGGTTTTTCGCCGGATATCCCATTACTCCGCAGAATGAAATTCCGGAGTACCTTTCGTGGCGACTCCCCGAAGTCGGCGGTGTGTTTGTTCAGGGCGAAAGCGAAGTTGCTTCCGTCAATATGGTTTACGGCGCAGCTGCGTCGGGCTGCCGTGCGATGACAAGCTCATCCGGCCCCGGTATCAGCCTTAAAGCAGAAGGCATATCGTACCTTGCGGGGACGCAGCTTCCGGCTGTTATATGCAATATTAGCAGAGGCGGACCCGGGCTCGGTTCCATTCAGCCTGCACAGCAGGATTATCTTCAAGCAACAAAAGCGCTTGGACACGGCGGATTCAAGGTAATGGTTTTTGCACCGGCGTCACTTCAAGAGGCGGTTGATGTTACATATAAGGCGTGGGATTATGCCGAACGCGACAGAAACCCCGTTATGATTCTTATGGACGGCTGCCTCGGTTCCATTATGGAGCAGGTGGAGCTTCCCGAAATGAAAGAGCCTGACAGAACTCCCACGGATAAATGGAGTCTTAACAGACCCGAAACCTCTAAACGCGGCGACAGAGTTCTCACCCCCTATTTCCCCGAAGCGCTGTTGGAGCTTCAAAACTCGTCCCGTGCGAAGATGTATCAGCGTTGGGCGAAAAATGATGTTCAGGTCGAGGAATTCATGCTTGACGATGCGGAATTCGTTGTAGTTGCATACGGAATCGCTTCGAGAAGTGCA
Organism: Clostridiaceae bacterium; assembly: GCA_016297645.1. Lineage (GTDB taxonomy): Bacteria > Bacillota > Clostridia > Oscillospirales > Acutalibacteraceae > RUG806. Next base: position 9,297 of record JAEDGF010000013.1, on the reverse strand, counting down.
AAAGAAGCAATAATAAATCTTCGCAAAGAGGGCTATAAGCTCGGCATGATCAGACCGATCACGGTAAATCCCTTCCCGAAAGAGAGCTTCGATAAGCTCAATTACGATACCGTTAAGGGCTTTATCGATATCGAGCTTGCAATTCCGGCTCAGATGCACGATGATATCGAGCTTCAAGTCAAGGGCCGTGCCCCCATCTATGAGTATTGCCGTTCAGGCGGAGTTCTTTTTGATGACGACGGCATATATGCTGCGGTTAAAAAGATTTGTGACGGAGGTGCGAAATAATGGCTGTTTATAAAAGACCCGATACATTAAAGAAAACTCCGAGCGGATTCTGCCCCGGTTGTATGCATTCGCTTGCAACAAAGCTTATCGCCGAGGTCGTTGAAGAAATGGGACAGCACAAAAACTGCGTCCACATAGTTCCCGTCGGCTGCTCAACGCTGAACCTCGTATACTGGAACGGAGATGTTCTCGGTGCTGCCCACGGACGCGCGCCTGCCGTTGCGACCGGCTTCAAGAGAAGCAACCCCGACAGACTCGTTTTTGCCTATCAGGGCGACGGCGACTGCGCCGCTATCGGTCTTGCCGAGATAATGAACGCGGCAAACAGAGGTGAAAACTTCACTGTTATATTCTTTAATAACCAGACCTACGGTATGACGGGCGGACAGATGGCTCCCACGACTCTGATAGGGCAGAAAACCACAACGACCCGCTACGGACGCGATCCCGAAACTACCGGTTATCCTCTGAAAATGTGCGAGCTTCTTGCAACTCTCGAAGCTCCGGCGTTTATTGCAAGATATGCGCTCAATACGCCCAAGGGCTGCCGCGAAGCTAAAAAGGCTATCCGCAAGGGCTTTGACATTCAGATGGCAGGAAAGGGCTTCTCGTTCATTGAGCTTCTCGGAAACTGCCCGACGAACTGGGGTCTTACACCGCTGCAAACGCTCGACTATATGGAATCCAACACAATTCCTTACTTTGTGCCGGGCGTTTATAAGGATAAATTCAAGGACGGGGTGAAATAAAATGAAAAGAACACTTGTTATTTCAGGTTCGGGCGGACAGGGCGTAATGAGCGCCGGTGTTATGATCGCTCAGACCGCGGTCGATGCGGGGAACTGTGCAACATACCTCCCCGAATACGGCCCCGAACAGCGCGGCGGCAGTGCAAAATGCACGGTTGTTGTTGACGAAGATGAAATTATTTCCCCTCTTGCCAGTAAATGCGATACCCTTATCGTCATGAATGAGCAGGCTTACGAGAAGTTCGCAAAAACACTTCGTGCAGGCGGTATTCTCGTTGTCAATACGAGCCGTATCGATTCCGAAATAAAAAAAGATTCATTTACGGTCGTTGAGGTTCCTGCCGACGATCTGGCAGTTGAGCTGGGCAATATCAAATGCGCAAACATTATCCTTATCGGCGCGCTTGTCGGCTCGGAAGCCGGAATCATCTCGGAGGAAGCCATTCTCAAAAGCCTTGATAAGAAGTTTGCTTCGAAGAAGAAAGAAGTGCTTGAACTCAACCACAAGGCGCTTCAAAAGGGTATTGAGTACGGCAAAAAAGCCATAAGCAAATAAATAATTTCCTTCTTTATATGAAAAACTCCCTTGCAGCCCGGATAACGAGCGGCAGGGGAGTTCTTTTTCTGTTGTTTCGACGGTATTTTATACGCCTCTTGTTCTTATCCAATCGGTGACTATGACATACGCCTTTTTGCCGCCGCGCGATATATACGAGCCGTGGTCGGCACCTTTAATAACCGCAATGTCGCTGTTTTTAATGCTGTTATGCAGAAACAAATGATCTGATAGCATCATTATGTCGTATTCTCCGCACACGATATACGAAGGACAGGTTATCTTCGCGAGATATTCCTCGGTAAAATCGGGCTGAGTGAGCATCATATCGTTTAGCTTGTCATGCTTTATAACATTATTTATTTTGACTCCGGCGATAAAATAAGGCCATAACGCGGACGGCTTGGAATTTGCGCCGCAAGCAATTATTGCGCGCGGCAGATCAGGATAGTCTGCCGCAAGATTTATCGCGATTATCGCACCGTCGCTGTGGCCTACGATTATGGGGGACTCTATTCCGAGCGCTTCCGAAAATTCCGCAATGTCCTTTGCCATCAATTCGTATGAAATCACTCCGGGGTCGCTGCTTTGTCCGTGACATCTGCTTTCGGGCAGATAGACAGTGTAGTCGTTGGCAAGATAGCTTGCCGCCTCCGACAACGATTTTACCGAACCGCCGTTTCCGTGGATAAGAATAAGCGGTTCTTTTCCTTCGCCGTAAACGCGGTAATGCATATTCACTTCGCTGAGCTGAACATATCCGTCAAAATCATATTCCGTAACCGGAGAGGGAACAGAGCTTGTCTTAACGGAGATCAGATTATATTTTTCGGGGTTTATTCTCAGGTCAAACTGCATTATGTGACCTGTTATAAATGCTGCCAGTGCCATAAAAATACTTACAATACCTTTCACCTTTATGTACTCCTGTACTTATTTGATACTTACATTTTACCATGTGCAGGTCAGTTTTTCAAGAAAAAAAGCAGAACCCCGCGGCTGTATGTACCGTGGAGTTCTGCTTTTGAATATTGGGGGGAGTTCTTATAGGTATTTCGATATCTTCCAGTCGGAGATATTGTCAAGCTTAACCGAAACTCTCAAAATGTTTCTCGCGTCATCAACGGTTATCTTGCCGTTAAAATCAGTGTCGAAGATTATTTTTTGAAGAGCTGTCGGCTTATCGAGATTGACGGAAAATCTCAGTGCGCTTCTTGCATCGTTAACTGTCGGCTGAGTTCTTTTTCCCTGTTCCAAAATGCCCGGAATAATTTTAACGGTTATCTTACCGCAGGTGTCGCATATATAATCCCCGTTCGCGTCAGTGTGTGAGTGTGCTGCCGGGATGACGGTCACTTTTGCCGCCAGCGGAGCAAAGAGCAGATTCTCCGATGCCGTGAAGCTGATCGGTGCAGTGCCGTTAATGCTTACCTTTACATCGTTGGCGAATGCGTACCCGTCCTTAGGTCTAAGTTCGAATGCGACATAGTAGTTGCCGTTTACTGTAATTTTTTTTATGGCGTAGCCGGGGAAAGGATTGTTTTCGTCATGCAGCGAATTCGCAAAGCCGAGAACATTATTGGTATTATTTTTGTCAATGTCCTGAATTTCTTCAAAAACTATTTCGTATTTAGCCTTGTCTGCGTCGGCAACCGCAGCCGTGAAGGACGGCGCTTCATTTTCTTTATAGGTCAGCTTTGTCCCGACAATGTTTACTTCGCTGACGGTTTTGATGCTTACGGTGTTGTAATTATATGGCTCACTTACCGCAACGGCACTCTTGTTGCCCGTCGTTTCCTCAAATCGTACAACGCGGTCTTTGCCGACGCCGTAACCGAATTGAAGATATTCAACGGCTTGAACCGTAAAAATCAGCTTCGCGCTTGCCGGGGCGCTGCTGTCTTCAAGAAAATCTCTGAGCGAAGTCCAGTAGCCGCCGTCAACGGTGTATTTTTTCAAAAGGTTTTCAGCGGAAACACTTCCGGAATAAATTTTTACTTCATACTTTACCGTTGTTGTAAGACCTGATTTTGTCGGTTCGTATACAGGTTTTGTTGTAGTAATGAAGCTGTCAAACCATTGTATATTTAAATCGGTCTTTTTGCTGCCTTTTTCCCATGCGAGAGAAAAATCGGGGGATAATGCTTTATCCGAAACGGGGATTATTGTGCAGGACATTGTAAATCTGTCCGCGCACTTGTAGTCATATGTGACAGGAGTGTTGAGAGAGTCGGGGGTAAGCGTTGTCCCGTTGACGGTTCCTCCCTGCCAGTTGGAGGCCTTCGATACATCGAAGCCGGAAACGCCTTGAAGATTTGTCAGGTCAATAGTTCCGTCGGATGAAACTGCCGCAAAATATTCCTGATAATTAAGTGCTGTATTCACATTTATCTCCGGGCGGTTCAGCTGCGAATAATTGTTTTTCGACATATCAACCGCAGTGAGTCGGTTATGGTCAAGATACAGAACGCCCCATATTTTTCCGAGGTTTGAAAAACGACTGATGTCGATTGTTTCAAGACGGTTGTCGGAGAGGTCAAGGCTTGTCAGTGTGTCGGGGTTAATGCCGTCAAGGTCAATTTCGGTGATGTGTGTTCCGGTGCAGCTCAAAGACTCCAAACAGGGCTTGCTTCCTAATTTGAGGGAAGTCAGTCTGCTTCTGAGCTCGTCGTGAACGATGTTGATTTCCGTGAGTTTTGTGTTGTTTGACAGGTCGAGTTCTTCAAGAGAAGTTGTGTAGAGTGTGAGCTTTTCGAGCTTCGTGTTTTTGCTCAGGTCAAGTTTGTACAGATCGAAAGAAACATCGTTTCTGTACCACATCTCTTTAAGATTTGTGAAGTATTCGATTCCGGTCATATCGCCGTAACCGTTGTTTGAGCGAATCTCCTCAACGGAATTGATTTCATTTTCACTCAGATAACCGTCATTGTCGCTATCAAACTGTGAGGATACAAAGGTTCTGAATTTTTCCTCGGGAAAATGTGCGCTGTCGATTTTGATCATTTCCTGCGCCGATACGGAAAACGGAAATGCCGTGACGGCAATGAGTGCTGCGAACAGTACCGCAGCGAGTTTTTTTGATGAAAACTTCATTGTTGTGCCGCTCCTTATATATATAATTTCGCAAAAATATTATACAGCGGTTATTCATGTCTTTCACGGCTTTTCCCGATTTGTCAATTTCCAAATCAGAAAACCGGGTATTTTTACGTGAAAACAAAAAAAACGGTGCTGTTATTACGGCATATTTCCTGTTGTGCGTCTGCCTATAACATCTTGTACGGTGCGGTAATTGCCGTTGTTTAACTGTGGGGTCATAAAGAAAAAACAAGCCCGAGCGGAATATAATCCGCGGCTTGCTCATAATCATTTAGCGACAATGAAAAAGGAGTGCGTATAGCAAATGAAGAATGAAACCGTAAAAACCTTTGTAAAAAAATTCGACGAGGCAAAAGAACAAATAATCGATATCGATGTTGTTCTTCCCGATTACTACCCGGAGGTGAATCAGATACTGAAATGCTCCGCCTCGCTTTCCGCCGAAGGTGTTACTTTTGCCGGGGACAAGCTGAGCATTGCAGGAAATGCGTTTGTAACCGTCGTTTTTACGGGTGAGGAGGGCACGGTGCGCGTTTACGAAGCGACGCAGAAATACACAAAGCTCATCCAATGTGATAATCTTTCGGACGGTGACAAGTGTTTTGTAACGCAGGAGGTCACCCAACTCAACTATAAGGCAACCGGACCGCGCCGTCTTGAAATAAGAACGACAGCTTCCGTCAGAGCGGCGGTTTTCTCCGGTGAAAAAATTGATGTTCTTTCTGACTTCGAAAACAAATTCATCGAGCAGCGGTGCGAGAACCTCGATTTCTTCGGTATCGAGGCGGCACAGAGCGTTTCCTTTACCGTTTCGGACACCGTAAAGCTCCCGGACGGAATTAACGGCGACGCAGAGCTTATAAGTGCTTCCTGCGAGCTTATCGTCCGTGAAAAGAAAGTGATAAAGAACAAAGTAATGCTTAAAGGCAGCTGCAATTCCGAGTTTATAGTTTCGCAGCCCGGTGCGGGTATTAAAAAGTTCGCAGCGGAAGTTCCGTTTACGGAGATAACCGAAATATACGGTGCCGAGGAGGACGGCGAGTGCGCTGTTTGTGCGTGCTGTGCAGAACCTAAGCTTGCCTTTAAGGCAATGAACGGCGGTAATGATGTCGCTTTTTCGGCAGATGTTCAGGCGAGTGTATTCGTCATGAGAAAAGAAACCGTTACGGCGGCTGTCGACGCTTTTTCCGTAAAAGGCAAGACAAACACCGAAATTTCGGAGCTGCACTGTATCAGCGCCATTGTCCCGGTTGATACTACCGCAGACACCTCCGTCGAAGCCGACACATACGACAGCACGACCTCCGAGATAGTCGCTGCCTATGTCGATAATATCAGGCACGGCATTTCACAGACGGGCGGAAACAGTACACTTAACGGAACAGCCGTCATGAATGCAGCTGTTAAAAATTCTGCCGGTGCAATTTCGGTTATCAGCAGAACAGCATCGTTTACCTGCTCTCTGCCTGAGGCCGCAGATTACTTTGTGAATGCTGCCTGCTCACGGATAAGTGCCGAAATAGTCGGAAACGGCAAAATTAAGTTTTTCGCTTCTTTCGCCGTTAACGGCTTCGGTCTTTCTACCGAAAAGAGGAGCGTAATCACCGACGGCACTGTTTCCGACGACAGAACGGAAACGGAGGCGAGCGGAATAGCGCTGTACTACGCTCATTCCGGCGAAAAGCTGTGGGATATCGCAAAAAAGAATAAATGCCGCGTTAGCGTGCTTAAAGAACTGAATAACTTGGAGTCCGAAGATGTGGTGCAGAGCTGCGCGCTGATCTTCCCGGTCGGTGTGTGATGACCTTACATGCGAAATTTTCCCGAACAACATAACTAAAAAATTATAGAAAGCATAAATAAAATTCGAAATAACAATTGATTTTACTCCCTGTTTACGATAAAATAGTGTAAGCGAATAAGTCGCACACTCGTCGCAGACAGGGAGTAAAAAGCTATGTCGGAAGAAGTAAAAATGCACAATGATTTTTTCGGTGACGGAATGGAGTCGCTCAGGGAGCTTTATAAGATCGGAGTCGGTCCGTCAAGCTCACATACAATGGGACCTCAAAAGGCCTCCGAGATAATAAAAAAGAGATATCCGGATGCGGATATGATTACCGTAACGCTTTACGGCTCTCTCGCAAAAACCGGAAAAGGTCACAGAACCGACTATATAATAGAGCAGACTCTCGGTTCCGATAAATGCAAAATAGAATTTAATGAAACCGAAACGGATATTCCTCATCCCAATACAATGAAATTCGTTGTTCATCACGCCGGAAAGACCGATGAAGTAACGGTGATAAGTATCGGCGGCGGTGACATTCGTATTATCGGAGAAAGTGAAAGCAAGCCCGAAAAGGTATACTCGCTGCGTTCCTTTGCCGATATCGCCGCGCACTGCCGTGAAAGAGATATCCGCCTTTGTGACTATGTAGAGGAATGCGAGGGCGGAGAGATATGGGATTATCTGCAAACGGTGTGGGACTGTATGAAGCAATCCATCCGTGACGGTATAAAAGCCGAGGGTGAGCTTTTCGGCGGACTTCATGTTCAGCGTAAAGCAAAACAGCTTTACAACAAACGGCACATTGACGAATCGGCGGAAACGCGCGAAAATCGTCTTGTGTGTTCTTATGCGTTTGCCGTCAGCGAACAAAATGCCGCCTGCTCCGGAAAGATAGTCACGGCGCCCACCTGCGGTTCGTGCGGAGTTGTGCCGTCCGTTCTGCGGTATGTGCAGGAAAAACGGGGTTTTTCCGACAGGGAGATTCTTCGTGCGCTTGCAGTCGGCGGTCTTATCGGCAATCTTGTAAAAACGAATGCTTCGATAAGCGGCGCTCAGGCAGGGTGTCAGGCTGAAATAGGCACGGCGTGTGCGATGGCGTCCGCCGCTCTCGCAGAGCTTTTTTCAATGGATATCGGTCAGATAGAATATGCCGCAGAGGTTGCTGTTGAACACCATCTCGGTCTTACCTGCGACCCCGTTAAAGGGCTTGTACAGATACCGTGTATCGAGCGCAATGCCGTTGCCGCAATGAGAGCGATAAACGCCGTGAACCTTGCGAATTTCCTTGCCGATTCGAGGAAAATTTCGTTTGACCTTGTGGTAAAAACAATGTATGAAACGGGAAAGGACCTCTCGTGCCGTTACCGCGAAACAAGCGAAGGCGGGCTGGCGAAGCTCTACTGCTGACGCGTCTTTATACGATTCTGTTTGATTCTCTTTTTTATCATTGCAAAAAGTACAAAAGCGGCAGCGCCGGCAGCTGCCCCGAGCGTGTCTATCAGAACATCCGTAAACTGTGCGCTTCGGGCGGGAACGAAATACTGATGGAATTCATCCGTGCAGGCGTAAAGAAATGAGCTTGTCACTGTGCAAATAGCTGTAAAGGGTATCTTCTTGTCAAAAGTGAATATAAACACAGACAGATTTATTCCGAGAAGCGCATACTCGCTGAAATGCGCGAGCTTGCGTATGATGTGGTCGATTGCCGCAAACACGGCAATGTCGCCGAGATTTATTCCGAGCTTTGTAAACAAATCGCCGAAAAGGCGTTCTATGAGAAGTCCGCTCGTTTCTGCGGACTTTTCTCCGTTTTGTGCGGACAAAAAGAATATCAGAGCGGCGTTCAGAACCACCGCAACCGCAAAAATAATTCTGATTTTCATTGTGCGTTTTCCCGAATTCATATGCTTCCTCCTCGGTTTGCCTGAACAGTGTAGCATATTTCATGGGAAAATGCACCTGTTTTATTTAAATTAGCTATTGTATTATTACGATTTCGTGTTAAAATATATCCGTAAAAATATGTCAAAAGGAAGTAGTAAGACCATGACAAAAATAGATATTTTCTCGGGTTTCCTCGGCGCAGGCAAAACTACGCTTATCAAAAAGCTCATTGCAGACAGCTACAAGGGCGAAAAACTCGTACTCATCGAAAACGAGTTCGGTGAAATAGGTATCGACGGCGGATTCCTCAAAGATTCCGGCATTGAGATAACAGAAATGAATTCCGGCTGCATTTGTTGCAGCCTTGTAGGCGATTTCGGCGAGGCGCTTAAAAAGGTCCTTTCGCAGTTTGCACCCGACAGAATTATTATCGAGCCTTCCGGTGTCGGCAAGCTCTCCGATGTTATCGGTGCGGTCAAGAACATCGGCAGCGATGAAATAACTCTTAATTCCTTCACGACCGTTGTCGACGCAGGCAAGTGCAAAATGTATATGAAGAACTTCGGTGAGTTTTTCAACGATCAGGTCGAACACGCAGGCACCATAATAATGAGCCATGCCGACACGGTATCTCCCGAAAAGCTCAAAACGGCGGTGGAGCTTGTGAGAGAGAAAAACCCCACTGCTGTTATCGTTACGACCCCCATTTCGCTTCTTGACGGAAAAACGCTCCTTGAAGCGATCGAGAGAAAAGACACTCTTGAAGCGGCGATAGAGCTTCTCGAACATGAGCACGACGAGGATGAGCATGACGGGCATGAGCACCACCATCATCATGACCATGATGAGGATCACGACCACTGCTGTCACGATCACGACGAAGATGAGCATGACGAGCATGAGCACCACCATCACCACGACCATGATGA
>JAEDGF010000012.1 GCA_016297645.1 Clostridiaceae bacterium | reverse complement strand
CTGTTCGGCAGTTTCGGCAGAAAACCGCCGGCAGGTTTTTGTTATTCCTCGGGTACGGTCACGGTACAGACTGCCTTAAACGACCCGTCGACCGTTGTCGCGGTGAGCTTTGAAGTACCGTATTTCAGCCCCTTGACAACACAGCTGCCGTTCGCAGACGGAGTTATCTCTATCGATTCGTTCGAGGCATGCCACAGTACCTTTTTGTTGGAAGCCGCCGCCGGACTTACGGTCGCCGTTACAGTTGCTGTTTTGTACTTTGCCACCGACAGCACCGACTTATCGAGCGTGATTCCGGCAACGCTCACGGGCGATTCGACAACGGAGATATCGACCTCGTTGCTCTTTTTGCCGTTGATGCTCACACAGTAAAGCGTACATTCGCCGGTTGAAACGCCGGTCACGGTGCATTTTGCGCCGTCCGCCGTTATCGAAGCAACGGTACTGTCTGTTATGTACCAGTTCACCTCGCGGTTTTCGGCGTTCTCGGGAGTGATAAAGGCGGCAAACTCTTTTGTCTGCCCCACTGCCATCGCGCTTGCCGCAGGCTCGACCGACACCGCCGAAACAGGGACGATAATTTTTGATGTTATCTCCGCCGAGCCGGATATTCCGCACGAGGGCGCAGAACACCTTACAACTGTTCTGCCCTGAGCAGCTCCTATTACGGTGCAAACTTTACCGTTGGGGACAAGAATAACGCAGTCGTTGTCCGTTGACCACTCCAAGGCTTCCTCCGCCGCCGTTTCGGGCAAAACGGAAGCGGTGAGAATCATCGTACCGCCTACCGCCACATACTGCGACGGAGCAGAAACACTCACGCTCTCGGGCAGAATGCCTTTCTTTTTTATCTTAACGTCACACGAAGCCGACCTTGTGCCGTCGCCGGAGGTACAGGTGAGGACATATTCGCCGGGCGCACCCGAAACGGTACAGGTGTCACTGTCTGCGGACACGGTAAGCCCTTCATTGCTGCCGCTCCAAACTGTTTTTTTTTCGGCATTTGCAGGCAGAACATACGCCTTTACCGTGCCGCTTTCGCCGCCGAAAAGCGATATTTCGTTTTTATTCAGCAGCAGCTGCTCCGCCGCGTGCGTCTGACCGCCCGAAAAACTCGTCCTGACGCTCGAAAGGGTATTCAGGAAATTGACAAGCCCGTTCGCGATTTTTTTATGTCCCTCCGTGTTGAGATACATTCCGCCGACAGTATATAAATCGCGCTGAGCCGTAACAAACGGACATATACCGGCGAGCGTGTGCGCGTCGTACACCGGGATAGAATATTTTCCGCATATCTTTTTTATTGCGTCGGCGTAATCCGATGCTTTGAGCGCGGTATCGGAGGCGGTTGCGTCCGAAGAAATAGCCGTAGGCGTTATGAAAACAATTGTTTTATCGGGATACTTTGTGAGAAGCGTTGTACACAGCGAATTCATAGCGCCGTAAAAGGTCGTTTCGACAGTATCGCCGGCATTACCGAGCGCCGTTTCAAGCGTCTGATCAATAAGTCCGCCCATGACTGTGATGAGATCGGCGGAATCGGTCAGACTCTTTGCCTTCACGCACAGGGCATCCTCGTCGCTTGCGAACTTTTTGGCGATGCCGCCAAGCTGCGCGGTACATCTAACGGTGTCCGTAATACCGAGCTTTTCGGCAGCGTACTGCACATAAGTGCCGTCCTTATAGCTGTTGTCCATCGTCTGTATATCACCGAGAGCTACCCACTTTTTTCCGTACAGATTCGTCCTTACCGACGGCACCTCATATTTTGATGTAAAATCGCCGACGAGCGCTTCGGTATCTGAATAAGCCGTTTCAAGCGCCGCTATCCGGCTTTCGTATTCGTCTATCGCGCTCTGCGCCTCGGCAATCCTGTCTTCAAGCACCTCGGGCGAAACGACTCCGCCGGACTGCGTATACTCCACGCAGTCGAGAGAGCTGTCCACAAAAAACTTTTTTGCGGAGCTTTTCGCGATAAAGCTCTTGCCGTTGTAAACGACCGCCTGAACGGTGAGCGTTCCTCTGCCGTCAAGCACCTCGGCAGGCAGCTTAAATTCCGCAGTTGCCCCGTCCGTTTCAAGTGCTTCGCTCATAAGTCTTTTTCCCAGAGGGGTCACGAAAATAAGACGGACGCTTTTTGCGTTGAGCGCTTTTTCAAGCGTTACGGTTATCTTCCTGTAATTGTGTTCTCCGGCATTGAAGCTCATGCTTAATGATGCCACTTCCATAATATGCGAGATCTCCTTTCTCCGTTAATTTCCGGTGAGCGCTTTTATTATCTGTTTTTTGCCGTTTTCGGTGATCTGACCGTAGTTCACCTGGCTGTTCAGATATGAAATAAGCCCTCTGTAACCGCCTGCGGAATATGCGGCAGACGCGCCGCGCTGGACCGTGAAATTTATTTTTTCCTTCATGGCTCCGGCATTTGTCGAAAAACCTCCGAGCAGTGAGTAATCTCCGTATTTTGCAAGGGCGATCGCCTTTTCGAGCTTGTCCTTCTCGCGTAAGCCGGAAACATCCACACCTATCGCTTCAAGGAAAGAATAGTCGCCCTGTTCGGCTATTTTTGCAGCTATGGACAAAAGCTCGGCATATTCCGCCGCGGCGGTGTCCGCCCCCATGTATTTAAGCCCGGAATAATCACCGTACTTTGCAAGCTCGGCAGCCTCGGCGAACGCCTTTTTCTCCCTCATTGCGTCCGTATTCACACCGAGCGCCTCCAAATACGAATAGTCGCCGTTTTCCGCCGCCGTCCACGCATTTTTCACAGCGTCCGTGTAGCGCGAATAGCTCTCGGAGTCGTCCTTGCGAACCGCGTCGAGGGCGTTTAATTTATTTTGCAGCTCTGTTTTGCGGACAGATGCGGCGCTCTCGGCAAATTCCGGCATCTTTTCGGCAAGCTGCGACAGGTACTGAGAATATGCGGAGGCAGCGGCGGACGCCGCATAAGATGAACCGTAACCCCCCGTACCGGAGGCGGCGTTGCCGTAGACATTGCGCGCCGCCCTGTCTGCACTTTTCTCGTACTCCTTTTTGTAGTCAGCGTATATCTTGTCGGCAGAGAAGTCGTACCCCTTGCCCGTGTCGGAAATAACGGAATCAAGCAGCTCTTTTTTTATGAGGGAATTTTCACTTCCGTCGTAACTGCCGAAGGCACCCGTGCCCGAAGCCGAGCCGTCCGCACCGCCAGACGGGCCTGCGCCGGAGGAAGAGGAAGTCGTTCCGGTCTTATCCGTGCCGCCGGAAGAAGGCTGCCCCGCGCCGCCGTCAAGACCCTTTTCGCGCCGAAGCGCAATACGAGCGTCGTCTATATCCACCGTCCCGTTTTTGTCGAGATCAGCGTAATAATTTGCTGCCGCCTTTTTGACCGCCATATCGAGAATTTCGGATGAAGTATATTTTTTCTTCACTTTTTCACCTCCTTTTTAATATAAACGGTAAGCTCCCTTACCTCGTCTTTGAGTTCCTCCGTCTGCGCGATAAGCCGCAGAAGCATTGAATACAGCTTTTCGTATTTCGCGGAGGAATTCCCCTGAACGCGTGTTGTATCAAATTCCGTAACCGTTCACCTCGCTTGTTTTTTCCGTGATGATCCCTACCGCAAGTATTCCGACTCTCCCCTTACCGCTGAACCGAAGCCTGAAAGACGAACATCTCGGTGTGTTGACCGGCAAAGAAAATGTTCCGCTCATGTCCCCCGGTATGCAGCACACCTCGCGGTAGGTGTTGTTATCGCCGAACACAACACCGGCTTTCAGTACGGCGTTTTCGTCCTTATTCGCTCTTATAATAAGACTGCGTACGGCTTCCGAGCCGGACGAAGCGCTTATCTCGCGCGTTTCGGCAAAAAATTCACTGTCACCCTCGGCAGAAAAGCCGAACTCGCTGTTTTCGGTATCGCTGAATATGCTTATCCCGTTCTCCGCAGCGTCGGCATCGTCCGCGTAAAAACGGTATGTACGCACATTAACGCCGTTTTCGGTCTTGTCCCCCGTGCGGCAAACCGATATAAGGCTGCCGCACACCGGGACAAAAAACTTCGCGTTTTCGTTGTCGTCCTCGATATGCCACGCGTCATTCAGGGAGTCGTAGACATACTGCGCGCGCGTTTTATCGGGAAAGTTGAACACCGCACGATATTTCCCGTTCATTCCGCCTGCGGCACTTACCGTAAAACGCCGATTGCCGAGTTTTTCGGAAATGCAGCGCGTTGAGCTGCCGTCGTATACAGTTATCCCTTCGCCGCTTTTGTAATAGAGCGTTTCGTTCATGTTGACAAGGCTGTTTTCCGCCCCCTCCTCAACGCCCGGAGCGGACGCGGCGCTGACGGTGAAGCTCTGCGGTGACGAACCGCCCACGGTTATTATTTTGTTCTCCTTGAAAAACACCGGTCTGCCGCCGAGGACAGCCGCCCCCGTAAAAACGCCCGAGCAGCCGAGAGAAGCTGCGTACGAGTCGGTCGATATCCCCTCAAAGCAGTCCCACTCCATGGGGTCGCCGAGGGCGGACGCGTATATCTCGTTTACGAATTCACCGAACACATTCCGTCCGAACCGACAGCCCCATATGCGGTTACCGCTCTCCGCCGCAAAATCGAGCAGCGGAAAATAACGCTCGATCGAGAATCCGCTTTTTGTCGTATTGCCCTTATACGGTGCGTCAACGGTTATCTCATCGTCCGAAACAGCCGTCACCGTGTAGGTTCTTTTTTCGTCGTCCGTGTAGGCGTTTTTTATAACGACCTTGTTTCCGACGGTAAACTTGCGCCCGATGCCCTCTGCGGAAAAACACGGATATATTCTTTCTCCCTTTTTCCACTCGCCGTCCGAGTAGGTGTAGATGTACGCCTGCGCGCCGAGCGTTTTAATAAAGCTGTCGGCGGCTTCGGGCTGCTCCGGAAAGCTTGCTGAGTAAGAAAGCGATGCTTCTCTCCCGTCCTCCTTTACGGCTTTGACGGACACCGCATTTTCGGAGGTGAACTTTTTCGGACACCGCTCACAAGTGTAGCCCGTGCCTTCGTTCTGCTTTGCGTACACACCGTCGGGGACTACAAAGAAATTGCGCCCGAACGGGACTATCGTCCTTTTTCCGCCGCTGCCGCTCAGCTTATCGCCCCTTGCCTTTACGCCGTCTGCCGTTATCTCGTTTCGGGTCGTAAAATAGATTTTGCCGTTTATCGCCGCAGCCGCGGTTATTTCATCATTTGCGAGGATAACATTGCCGTCCGCCGTGCCGCCCTCGTCCGACGAGCCGGAATGCCAGCGGCAGCGCGCGGGGCGGGACGAGAGCGAGGGCATTTCGCTGCTTGTCATGTTCATCATATCGCCGAGATACGCACCCGACGCGTTCGGAATGCGGTTGAGTCCGCCGAACGAAGTGATCCTGCGGCGTGTACGGCTCACGGGATTCAGAGGAGTAAGCTTCATTGCGCGCCACCTCCGAAATGAACCTTTGCCGGAGCTTTAATGCGGTGCGTCCTGTTGATTTCGGCGGCATATTCGCCGTAAAGGTTGTTGAACTCGGCATAGGAATTGGCGTAGCGCGCCGTATCGCCGTTTATGAGATCCGTTTCGGCTGCAAGATATTTCACATAAATATCGTCATACGGAAAACCGACAAGCAGCATTTCGGAACCGGATATTCCCTCGGAGTACCCGATGAACTCCCCGTTTTCGCCCTCATAGCGCGACAAAAGCTCCCTGTGGATCCTGCCGTCAAGCACCGAGAGCATACGGAGCTTTTCGGCGTATGAAAGAGCGTTCGGGTAAAGAGTGTCAAAGCGTTCTATTGCAGCGTCCGCAGTCATCGTACCGCTCCTCCTTATTCCTTGCTCACGGAATCGATAAAGCTCTCGGCTTCGCGCCGTGCGTTAACGGAATTTTCAACCGCCTCGGCAAAGGGCGCGGGCAGCATGACCGTTTCACCCTTTTTTATGAGCATTCTTTTTCCGTTGACGGCGACAAAAAGCGAGTCGTCGTGCTTACTCTCCTTCGGTACGAAAACCGGGACAAGTGTGTTTTTTGATTTCAATTTCATTTTTCTTCCTTTCCGGGCGGCGGAAAGACTTTACGGGTTTCCGCCGCCGCATTAACAGAATTGTTTGTTGTACCGCAGTAAAATGCGGTCTTTATTTTTTTCGGCGCTCCGAAAGCCG
The DNA here is from genome assembly GCA_016297645.1 of Clostridiaceae bacterium. Taxonomy (GTDB): domain Bacteria; phylum Bacillota; class Clostridia; order Oscillospirales; family Acutalibacteraceae; genus RUG806. The sequence goes on along the minus strand of JAEDGF010000012.1, from coordinate 29,797 downwards.
CCGAATTTCAGCCGTTTCGCAGTGGTGCGAAAGCCGTGTTCGTCCACTCGACTTCTTCAACCGACACTCCGACAGCTTTGCCGGGGTTATCAGTTGGATTCTGCGGTTGCGGAGAAGCTCGAACCGGACTCAAAGCGGATGATATACTCATCCAGAAGGCGCTTTGCGACCTTTGTAGCCTTCCAACCGACGGACGAACGCTGGTTAAGCGGGTCGTTGCCGTAGCCGCGCTGCTTGACGATGTGTTCGAGTCCGCCGCCCTCGATATCTGTTACACCGTAGGCGTTTTCGCCGAGGAAAAGCGTGCAGAATACCGCAGAGCCGTCCCTGCCGGCACCTCTGCCGCAGATAACATCGCCTGCGTCAAGGCTTGTTACGGCAGTGCCGAGAGTGAGGGTCGCAACGCCGCCGCTTACGGAAACTGCGGTTATCGTGTTTTCCTTGCCGCCTATATAAACGGGTACGGGCGTTGTAAAGGTGTGCGCGGTAAGGTTCTCGTTTACCGTAACGGATGTGGTGGACGAGGAAATACTCTCCTTGCTGGTAAGTCTTGAAAGCGAGTCGCAGATAACGGCGGGACCGTAAATTTTTGCCTCCGTGCTCTCAACAAAGCGTACGCCGCCGAGCATTCCTATCTCGCCCTTGAAGATGTTCTCGGGAGAGGCGTAGCGCTGGATGTTTATCCACTGCGAATCAGCATCCTGCATGAGGTCGTAGGAAACATAGGGGTGAATTATCGCAACATAGCTGCCGTTTATCTTCGGTGCGTTGACGGCTTTAAGCTCCGCCGCAGCTCTGAAAACATCCTTTACACGCAGCTTGTTGTCGGCAATGACATCTGCTCTCGAAGTGATCTCTCTTTCGCGGTCCTTGTCGTCAAGCCCGGGGGCGTACATGACATTCGTACCGCCAACAAGCTCGTTGCGGACGACGGTGTCGAGGGTAAGTCCCGCCTGTGCGGCAAGCTCCTTTGTCGCTTCGACAATGGTGTTGTCGACGGAAGTGAGCTCGAGCATATCGGTCTGCTCGATGTAGTCGCCGTACTGGTCGACCGTGCAGCTCACGGACGAAACATTCAGCTTATTGCCGGAGGGGGTGACACCCTCGGTTATCGCCTTCATCGCCTTAGGGAGCTTTGAAAACTTGCGGAATTCGATGGTCTTACCGCCGTTTTTGGGGATGGGACGCTTCTGTCCGAACTGCTCGTGGACGAGATTTGCGCCTGCGAGTGTGACAAGCGTTTTGTCGTAAAAGGTTTTCATCTCGGGCGAGAGCGCGTCCGAATTGGTCACCGTGCCGTTTTCGAGAGTACCGCCGGTGGAATTGATGACATCGCCTGCTGCAAAAAAGTTGAGTGTAAGAATTTCCCTGTTCATGTGATATATCTCCTTTTTATTATTTGAATGATATTTTCGCGCCCTTGCTCACATCGGACAGTATTCGCATAATGTCCTTTTCCGTGAGGTTTTTTACATCCGTGCGCGTTACGGATGACGCTCTGTCGAGCACCGAATTTTCGCCCGGGCGGGTTGACGAGCCGTTTTTTGCTCCTGCCGCTCTGCGCCCCGTTTCGGCTACCGCGTACCTGACGGCGCTGCCGATTATCTCTTTGAGATGGACGCATTCGTACGCCTGACGGACTCCCACACCGTTTTTGAGAAGCACACCGAAAAGCGGCTCGTTCAAAAGCTCGCTGCTCATTGAAAACGACGGGTATATCTCGCGCGCAGCGGCTTCTTCTCTGCGCCACGCGGCGAGTACCTCCTCGGTTTCGGCAGCCTTTATCTGTTCGCGGAGCGTTTCCCGTACGCTGCCGAGGAGCTTCTCCGTTTCGTTTCCGTCCTCCTTCCCGCCGTCCGACGCGCTTTCGCCGTTTTCCTGCGCTTTATCGGGAGCGGCTTCGTCGTCGGCGGGTTCGCTTGCGGACTCTGCCGTGATATTTTTCTCCTCGCCGGGTTCTGCTTCGCCGCCCGTATTTTCGGCGGAATCCGCTTCGTAAAAATCGGCGGCTTCGCTCTTTTTCTCCGCCGTTTTTTCCTCCGTAGCGGGCTTGTCCGCTTTGCTTGCGGCTTTGTTTTCCCCGTTGTCGCCGGGGGGGCTTTCGGTTTCGCCTGCACTCTCGCTGCCCTGAGCGCCGTTTGCCGAGCCGCCCGAAGAGCCGTTTGCCGAGCCGCCCGAAGCACCGTCCGCAAAAAGCCGGAGTGATGGTTCAAAAAGTATGTTCACTGTTTTTCTCCTTTCAGTTATTAACGCACACATTGTCGGGGTACATCTCCGAAATCCGCCTCAGCCCCGTTCGCACCGTTTCGAAAACGCCCATGGCGGCAGTCCTGCCGAAGGAGTCCTCCCAGCTTGCTTCAAGCGCCACTTCGCCGTCCGCCGTGTGGAAGCTCTCGATTTTCACAAGCTGCTCGTCCTGCAATTCGTCAAGCCGCTCAATAAGAGCGATAACGAGTGCGGACACACCCGCACAGACAATATCCGAGCCTTTTCTGCCCGCCCCGGCGTGACCCGAACACTCGAAAAGCATTCCGGAGTTAAGCTCGTCAAACCGTACCGATGTCATAACGGTTCTCCTCCCCCGTGGGCGCCGCCCCGTACTTTTTGCCGTTTTCCTCGATAATGCGGATGATCTTCTCCTTGTTATCGATATCAATAAGCTGCATACAGGCAAGCGATTCCACACTTTTCGCCGGGTCGAAAAAGCCGAGCTTATAGAAATTCAACGCGTCGTTATTCTGACTCGCGCGGGAAAATGTGTTCTGCTTGTGTGCCTTTACGCTCACATCGAACACCGGAACACGCGTGCCAAGCTCATATCCGAAATCGTTTCCGAGGCTTTCGGGCTGCAAGAGAGAATTGTCAAACGCACCGTAGCTCCCTTCGCCCCCGGGGCTTAAAATGCGCATACTTCTCGGGACACTGTAAAACTGTCTTATAAGCTCTATGCAGATAGTGCAAATCTGTGCAAATGCCCGGTAGGTCGCCGATATCATGTCGCGCGAGAGCTTGTTGCCCGCCTCCTGCAAGGCGTTTATCGCAGTTCCCGAGGTAACACCGCCGAGCGTGCCGCCGCTCACGAAATCGCGGTTGCCGCTTACCTCTTTAAGCTCGTTTATCTTGTTATTGAGTACCGTTACATACACGCCGGAAAGGGGTACATTGTTTATCTCCCTTATTGACTCCTCGCCGAGCGAAGAACCGCTGACATGGACGAAATCCTTCGACATATCGGCGAACTCCTCTTCATTGACAGCGCCCTCGTTACGGGTGAAGTAGCGCCGCCTTGCGCCCATACGCGCGTTTTTCACGATTTCGGTACCGAGCAGGTCTATCTCCTCCTGAACACCCTTCATGATATCGATGAAGCCGAAGCCTACCGGCGTACCCTCCTCCGCAAAAAGAGGGTCGAAAACGAACGGGTACATTCCGTGGTCATACCACCCTCTGTCGCTGTACTCGGGGTCGTTTTCGGACGCGTACAAAACCGTGTCGCCCACAAATTTCACAAAATGCAGAACCGTTTTGCCGTTAACACGCTTTTTGTAATACCAGTCCACAACTGTCGATTTGTCGGAGAGGTCGACCTCGGGGTCGTACAGATACCCGAACGCTTCGCCGGGCGAGCCGAGCCTGCCTTCAAGCACGGGATATTTGTCTGTCAGAATATCGTTGTCGACAAGCTCCGTATAAAACAGATTGCGGCTTTTCTGAATATCCCTTATTCCAGGCTCCCAAAAAAGGTTGAGAATATCGGCTCTGCGCACATCGATATCGCCGAGCATATCGCACGCCTCGGGATTCCACAGAACGGAGTACACCGCCGTACCGGTTTTGAGCTTGCCGTATGCGCCGTCCGAATATACGCTGTCCCAGTTGTTGCGTTCGAGAATCACCGGCAGCATATCGGTAAGCTGCTGCGCCGCCTTCTCGTCGGACTCCTCCCTCGGAAGCACCGTACACTGGGGGATAGAATCCATAAAATCCGCGTGCTTATTGACAATGGAATTAAACAGCCACGCTGACGACGATGCCGTACCGCCGGGAGCTTCCGCCCAATGGCGAAGCCTGAACCACTTTTCGTTTTCAACGATCCGGCTTTCAAGCCGTTGTTTTGCACTCTTGTACTTTTTAAGCGTTGCGGCAGCCGAAAGCACCTCGTTGGTTCCTATCACTGCACCGCCGGCGGTGCCGCCGCCGACTGCCGCGGAATGCGTTTTGTTATTTGTTTTCATCTTTTCTCCTTTTTTTACCGCACTCAGCGGTATGAATATGAGTCGTACCGTTTGGTGTTGAGATCGAGCGGGTCGTCGCCGCAGGCGGACGGGGCGCTCGTGCTCATCGGCGTGATGGGACGCGACATACAGAAATACCTGAACGAATCGGCGAAGTGATCCTCCTGCGAAGTGTCAAGATCTTCGGGATTTATGTCGGAAAACTGCAAGAGCGGCAGCGTTCTTATTGCGGCGGTGCAGGTGTTGAAGAAATAGACCATCGGGAAGCCCTCCTCGTCAAACGCCAGTCTGTAATGCACCTGCATCCACCCGGGAATGCGCTTGTTGTCGCCGCGCGAGAAGTAGACAAGATGCCTGTCGGCGGAGTCTATTATCGCTTCGCCGCGCGACACATCCCATATCGACGGGTCGGCAACACCGGTTATCCGTTTCCCTTTGAGCCAGCGGTGGGTCGTTTCTATCCGATGAATCTCCTCGAAAATCCTGTCCGGATGCCACTTCACGCCCTCATTCGGCGTTTGCGTGCAGCCGTAAAGCTGCAAAATTAGATACGCTCTGCCGTCGTAATCTATCGCCCACCAGTCGCACGAAAACGGCTTTGCAAAACCGAAATCGAAGCTCCTGACGATATTCCAGCCGTCAGGTATTTCAAACGGCTCGATGACATGGGTGAACATTCTGTCCTTATAATGCCTCGGGTCGTCCCTGAACTCCTCAAAAAACTGCCCGTCAAAAATATCCCAGTCGCCGTCGAGCCACGCCCTGCGCAATTTCGGCGGCAGCGCTTCAAGCCGCTTGATGTAGTCGGGGTCGTTCTCCATAAGCGCCGCATTGTCGGTAACAAGACTCTTGTAAAACACATAGTCGTCGGGATTCTCACCCGATTTGTACGCGCGGTCGATAAACAGCCGCTTCACAAAAGCGTGTCCCACGCCGCCCGGATTGCAGGTGAGATACACCCGTTTGGGGTAGTCATTCACACCGCGTACGCACGCCTTAAAGCGGTCGTACTGCTCCTCGGTCAGCTGCGTAGCCTCGTCAAGGAACAGCACATCCACCTCTGTCCCCTGATACCTGTCGAGATCCTTTATGTTGCGGCAGTAGCCGAGCTTTATTACCGAGCCGTTTTTGAACAGGAATTCCTTTGCCGTTTCCTTGAACACCGCAGTCTTTCCGACCAGCTCTTTAAGCGGTGTTATGTGATTCGCGCGAAGCTCCGGGTAGGTCTTTCGCACTATCATTATTTTTATCCCGGGATACCTGAGCGCAAGCAGCACCGCCTTAACTCTTACCGCCCAGCTTTTTCCGCCTCCTCTTGCTCCGCCGAACGCAATGAAGCGGTGCGTATCCTCCAAAAACCGCTTCTGCGTTTCGCCCGGAACACCCGGGAAAAGCGTTTGCATCTGTTCACCTCTCCTCTCTTTTCCACGGAATATTCTCCTTCTCCCATTCCTGCGGGAAAAGACTTATTCGGAGAATCTGTCCGCGCTCTCGTCCATCACAACGCGAAGAACATTTTCGCCGTCCTCGCCGTCCTTAATGCTTCCGGTAACGGATAATGCCTCTTTAAGCACCGCCCAATACTCTTTAAGCGATTTCGCGCACGCCGCTTCGCCGCCGTTTCCGCCGTCTGCGTCGCAGGCGAGCTTTATTGCGCGGTAGGTCGCCCGGCACATTATGTCCGACGCTTCCGACAGACACACCTCCGGCTCTACCGGAACCCCGTGCCTTTTGCGAATGGACCGTTTCTTTTTTTCGGTTTCGTCCGTTTTATTACACCTCCCGCTGCCGGATTTTCTTCCGGCAGTGCGGCCTTTCCGTCCGGCATTTTTCCGTCCCGTTCCGCGCTGCGCCCTCGCGCCTTGCTCCGGCGGACGGCTGCCGCCGTTTTACCGCACTGCCGTTATTTTTTGTTTGATCAAACAAAGGTGCCGACAGGTCATCTCCCCTGCCGGCACCTGAATAGTACCATATCCGTTTCTGCGATTTCTCCCCTGAAACGGCGTTTTTTGAAAAAAAATTTTTATTTTTCGTCCCCGAATATCTCCTTTATTATTTCCGCAGAAACACGCCGTACTTTACCGAAATCCATCGCTCCAATATAATATTTTTCCAGCTTATCGTGGAGCTGTTTGGCATTGTTCAGCTTTTCAAGCGCTTCATTCATAAATTCATCGTAGGTTTTTCTGCCGAAAATAATACGATTGCGGAGTTTTTTCAGCTCCTCCCGATTCAGAAAACGGCTGCAATTTACCGTTCGCGCAGCTTCAAACGGACAGGAATACTGACGGTCGGCGGCGATAAGCCCGAGTCCTATTTCGGGAATCATTACAGCAAACGGCGCGCCGTCCGGTGTCATGGGCGACAAACACTCCGTCACCGAGTATCCGCGCCCCGCTGCTTCAAGCGCCACGAAACGCATTATCGCACCGGACACCAAGCCGAAGGCGTCGTCAAGCACTATGCGGCGGTCGCAAAGCTCGGTAAAGGTATCATAAAATACCACCAGCCCGGAGGGGGTTGGAGCCGAAATAAAGCGCCTGTGTATCCTTCCGCGCTCGCCCGAAGCGTTTCCAAGCTCCTTCCCCGTAAGGCTCTCGGAAAACCTTTGCAGCTTCACGCCGTCCACCGCAGGCAGAATATTTGCTTTAAGATTGTTGGAAACGGCAGCCGCAGCTTTCAAAAAGCTGATACATTTTTTATGCTCCCGCGAGTTTTCAAGTGTCAGCGATATTATTTCGGACGCATTTTCGCGCAGCTTTTCATCGTTTCGGCAGCGTCCGAGGTCGACAAACACCTCGCTTACCCCGGGAAACCTCGGCTCTACGGTATGCGGAGGAGTACCGTCGCAAATGCTTATTTTCCTGTGAGGAATTATAACCGCGTCAAGACTTGCCGGATCGGACGAGCAGTATATTCTCTCACAGTACCAACCCCTCCTGTCGCACTCGGCAGCGACCTTTTTCATGAGAGTGGATTTTCCCGTTCCGGGTCCTCCCTTTATAATGTACAGACGCCAGCCGTCCTCCGGCTCATATAACTCGTCGAACAGCGAATAAAATCCGCGCGGCGTGTTTGCACCGAGAAAGAAACAGGGCGTATTTGACGGTTTATTTTCTGCGTTCATTACATAACCCCTTTCATTTATCTGCTTTATTTTATTCCGCCGCGCGGTTTTGGTTACTGTCGTTCGCTTCCGCCGCGCTTATTGCAGCCGTTTTCATGGCATAAAAAAAGCGCCCGTCCCGTTTTCCAACAGAAAGGAACGCGCGTAAAAAACCGCAGCCGGTTTCAAAAAAACTTTTTTTCTGCCGCAGAACAATACATGGGGCAACAGCCTACCCGAAAAAACGCCGCTTGTCGTTTGTACAGGGCAAAAAAAAGCGTTTAAAACAAAAAAGCACGGCGAAATGCCGTGCCATCGATTATCTTTTGCCGACTCCCGTTTCTTAGGGAGAAGCAAAATTTTCTTTTGACCGTCCGAATCAGGGACAAGTCTGTTTTTGTTCCGTTTACGGAAATGTCCGAATCGGGGACACCCCGTTTTATGTAAACGCTTCGCCTTTTTTCGGCGAAACCGTTATCGGCGTTGGGACTGCCGCTGCCTGACACCGCACACCGCGCTTTCACACCGTATACAGCACCGCCGCCGCAGACCCAATATTAAAGAGGAGAGGAGAAAAATGCTTTATATGTAATCCGCAGACCTTTCGGCTGCGGCACGAGAAATCGACTCCGTGGGAAACCCCACTGCCGTTTCACGAACTACTTCAATTATTTGTAGTAATTCATGAGGGCATCAAGCTCAATGACTTTGAGGAGCTTCTTGAAAGTGAATTTCTTCATTTCTCCGATTTCTTTGATCAGTTGATTTTCTCTTGATGTTACTGTTTTGTTAACTACCATTGTGAAGACTCCTTTCGTTTGTTTACAGTTGTAATTATACTCAAAAAAAACGATTTGTCAAGTCATTTTGCACAACTTTCAAAACTCGTATTTGTGCAACTTGCACAACAAATCTTTATTCACGGAAGTAATCAAAACAAATAAAATCAAATAAAGCCACACAAAGCATTTGTTAATTATGCACAAACGGGCACGCCGATATTGCAGCACTTTGACGAAACGCAGCTTTTGCCTACCTTTTTGGTTCCAAAAAGTTTGTATACTTTTTTTCTGATTTTTATGGCCGACAGCGCGGAAAAACCCCGAAGAACCGCGTCAGCTCTATAAAAAAATCGGCAGCGCCGCGAAAAAGAAATCCGAAACAACAGCAAAATAAACAAGAATACGGGAACACTGCAAAAAAGAACAAAAAAAGGGGATGTAAAAAAAGCCCAGACCGCAAAAAAGCGGAATTATCGAACAAAAGCCGATATAAACGGTCAAGAAAACAAAACTGTGGGTAGTCAGGCATTTTCATGTTTAAAATTATATGCTTTTTTGCTCTGAACCAACCTCACCCTCGGAGTACCTTCGTACGCCTTCGGGCAAGCCTTAACCGCCGTAAATACGGCGGTTAAGGTTCGGTTGATTCACTCTGAACATTTTTTCCTATCCCCTAAAAAAGGGGCTGTAAAAAAACTGAGTTTTTTTACAGCCCTTTTTCGGAATTACACTTTCCTTTATTTGATTACGCCCTTTTCAAGGACGATATCGCCAAACTGCCAGAACGGTGCAAGAACCTCATAGTTTTCATCGGCGGAGATGATTCCGTCGCCTGCGAGGTGATATTTTTCAGCCGTTGTGTCGTCGCCGACGATGTAAAGCTCGGAGCTTCTGACAACGCCTGCCTTGAAGCAAGCCTTAACGAGCTTCTTGGCTGCCTTTTTGAACTTCTTGTTCTTCTTGGCTTTCCACTTTGTATATTTGCCGAACTTCTTATTAAAGGCTTCGAGCAGCTCTTTGTCGCCGGTATCGGCAACAGCCTTTGCCCAGTTTTCAAAAGCTTCTTTCTTTCTGCCTACCTTGCCGATAGAAACGGAATAGATAGCTTCATAAAGACCGGCAAAGCTCTCGGCGTTGTTCCTGATACCCGTGACAAGCGGATTTTTGGAGGAAAACTCTTTTTCCTCTCCGCCATTTTTCTTGCCTTTGAGCAGGAAAACAAGGGTAGCGGCAGCAGCACCGACAAGAGCAGCTATAATGCAAGCCCAAATAATGTTGTTATAGACTATGTAGAGTACCATAATTCGACCCCTTATCTTATTTATGTAATTACTATTATATCTATAATATCATTGCTTGTCAACAAAATACTCGAATATTCATATTCTTTTTCTCAGCATATCACCCATAAAAAGCCTTTTATCGCCATACATCGTCACTTTTTCCTGAACGAGTACGGCTTCGTCTTTACTCTCGCCGTTTTCGCCCGTAATACCGAGAACGGTCAGCTTTTCACCCATGGAATGAGGAGAAAGGATTTCGAGCACATCGCCTTTTTTGAAGCGGTTGCGCATTTCCACCGTATAGCCGCCGTCCGGAGTTTCGCCGAGAACGATTCCGATGAAAGAGCAGCTCTGGCGGTAAAGCCCGTCATTTTCGGGGGAAGCCTTTGCTTCGCCGAAATAGAAGCCGGACGCATACGGGCGGTGGCTCGCGCAGTCAAGCTCGCGGTCGCACTCGTCAAGCGACGCTTTCCCGTCCATATACTGGCGGTATGCATTAACTACGGTCGCAACATAATACGGCGATTTCATTCTGCCCTCGATCTTGAAGGACGAAATTCCGGCAGCCGAAAGCCTGTCGAGAAAAGATATGGATTTCAGGTCGGTGGACGAGAGTACGGCGGTCGCGCCTGCCTCCTCAATCACGGGGATAAACATATTGCGCCGCTTTTCTTCAACGAGGTAGTAACTCCACCGACACGGCTGGGAACACTGTCCGCGGTTGCCAGAGCGGTTGTTCATGAAGGAGCTTAAAAGGCAGCGTCCGGAATACGCCATACACATCGCACCGTGGACAAACACCTCCAATTCGCAATCCGAGGGAATCTTACCTTTGAGTCCCTCTATCTGCTCCATGGTCATCTCGCGCCCGAGAACCACCCGTTTTGCGCCGAGAGAATGCCACATTTCGATAGCTTTGTAATTCTGCGTGTTCGCCTGCGTGCTGATATGCACTTCAAGCTCCGGGCATTTTTCACGAAGCTCCGCAAGCACGCCGAGATCGGACACTATCACCGCGTCAACGCCTGTTTCGAGCAGTCTTTTGCCGTACTCGCCGACAAGCGTAATTTCTTCATTCGTCGCAAAGCAGTTGACGGTCACATACAGTTTTTTGCCGAGCGAGTGCGTATATTCGACGGCTGCGGCAAGCTCCTCAAAGGAAAACGCTGCCGCACCGGCTCGCAGTTGAAGCATTGGTCCGCCGCAGTAAACGGCATCCGCACCGAAGTAGAGAGCGGCGCGAAGTCCCTCCGGCGAACCGGCGGGCGCAAGAAGTTCTGTATTCATATACATTATATTCTCCGAACGATTTTTTAATGAAGGGGATGTAAAAAAAGCCCAGACCGCAAAAAAGCGGAATTATCGAATAACACCTGCAAAAAAAAACAGTTATGAAATACGAAATTGTTGGTGGTCAGACTTTTTTGTGTTTGAGATTATATGCTTTTTTGCTCTGAACCAACCTCACCCTCGGCGTACCTTTGTACGCCTTCGGGCAAGCCTTAACCGCCGCAAATCCGGCGTTCAAGGTTCGGTTGATTCACTCTGAACATTTTTTCCTATCCCCTGCGAAGTATTTTTTTCGGGCTGCTCACGGGTTTCGGACTCGCCGACGCAAATCAAAGAAATTTGCACGGCGTAACAAGACGGATTCAGGCAAGACGCACGAAAGTATCCATGCAGCGCAATCTTAATAACAAAGGTCGATTATTATCTGCGCATACATTTTTGCCGTGAGAAGCATTTCGTCGATATCGGCAAATTCGTCCGCCCCGTGCATATGATAGTCTTTTCCCGGGAATTCGATTCCGAATGCGATACCGCCCGGGATATCGTGAACATAAGTTCCGCCGCCGATGGCAAGGCATTCGCCCTTGTTGCCTGTCATGTCCTCGTAGACGGCAAGCGCTTCCTTCACGAGGGGCGAATCCTTATCAACGACATGAGCCGGACGCAGCTGATTGTCACCGGACGATACAAACCCGGCGGAGGCAAACACCTCATCGGACGGCTTTACAACACTCATTTCAGACGCACAAACGGGACATCTCGCGTCGTAGTTGCAAACGAGTTTTTCACCGTCAAACGACAAAACACCGAAGTTAAGCGTCAATTCGCCCGACTCCGCGTCACCCTGTGCGATACCGAGGCTTTCGCCGTCCGTTTCGCCGTGCGGGAATGTCTTTTCGAGAAAACGGAGCGTTTCGGTGAGGTCGGTATCAAGCTGCGCGAGAGCCTTTATAAGAGCCGTCTGGGCGTTCACACCAAGCTCGGGAGTAGAGCCGTGCGCCGTCTGCCCCTCAAAAAGCACATACACGCCGTTTTCTTCGTTTGTAACGGTGCAGCGCGTCCCGGTCTTTTCGGCGGTGTCCGAGCTGAGCTTTGCCAGCTCGTCACGGTCAGCACCGGAAACGAGTGCGCCCGCCTTGCCGGGGACGATATTCGGCGTAACGCCGCCGCAAATGCGCTCGATACGGACTTTTTTGTCCGTCCTCGCTATTTTCTTTTCATAAAAAGGCGCAAACCTGCCCTTTTCGATATTTATAAGCGGATACTGCGCGTCGGGGGAAAGCGTATATTCAAGAGTCGGACGGACGGAGAAATAATGCTCCATATCCTCGCTGCCGGTTTCCTCCGCACAGCCGAGAACAAGACGCACGCCCTTTTTCGGCTCACCGAACACCTCTCTTACCGCGTCCATAGCATAGATGCACACAAGCGCCGCGCCCTTATCATCGGTCGTGCCGCGCCCGTAGAGAATGCTGCCCTCCTGCGTCATCGAATACGGCTGACGCGTCCAGCCGTCACCCTCGGGAACGACATCAAGGTGCGCGAGCAGCATGAGATTGGGCTCCTTGCCGAGATCGGCATCGCCCGCATAGTAGCCGTAGTTATTCATCTTAAATCCGTGAGAAGCAAGAATGCCCTCGGCGACATCAAGCACCTCGGCGCAGTCCTTGCCGAACGGAAAACCGTTTTCGGGCTTACCTCTCACACTTTTTTTATCAACAAGAAGTTTAAGCTCCTCCGCGTATTTTTCAAACTTTTTTTCCAATACGGCAGATACCTCTTTATTCATAAAAAACACTTCCTTTACAAACAGAATAGTATCACATTTTTCTCTTTTTGTCTATAAGAAATCCTTTCGGAAAATCTCCCGCGCGGCGGTGTTCACTGCGGATTTCCCGTTTTCCGAAGAGCTAACGGATTTCGCCCTATGCTCCGTAAAAAACCGTACGCCCGCTTCCGTGCTGTCCGGAAACGAGCGTAGATCTTTTATTTTTTTTATTCTCCTATTATGTCGAGAATATCGCCTATGGTGCGGATATTCATCGCATCGCGATCCGAAATGGTGACTCCGTACTCATCTTCAAGGCGGGACGCTAAATTCGCAAGCTGCAACGAATCCATTCCGAGATCGGTTCTTATGTCGGTGTTTCTGTCGAGTGTTTCGGGATCAATATCCGTATACTCTGCAATCATTTCTTTAAAGCTGTTGTACATTTTTCTTTGCCTTCCTTTTTTTGCGTTCCTTGTATTTCCTCTCCGCTTCGCTGCGGATAATTTTCATGGTCGAGGTCTTTTCGAACTCCTCGGAAAAGACCTCCGTATCAGCGATTTTCTCGTAAGACGGCAGCCCTGCATTGAGCCTTGCCACCTCCGCAGCGACCGCTTCGTCTGCTTCCTCCGGAGTTTTTCCGGCGAAGCTTTTTTCGTCTGCCGTTACTGCCATTGCGAGGTATTTTACCCCGCCCCCTTTTACGGCAGCAGGCTTTTGTGCGGCGAAGATGACCGCTTCTTTTATGATCACGGAATTCTGCACAAAATATTCTTCGAGCGATTCCGTGTAGATATTTTTTCCGTTGTCGAGAATTATTATGTTCTTTTTTCTGCCCGCTATATATAATTCTCCGTTTTTTCCGATTTTTCCGTAATCGCCCGTTAAAAACCAGCCGTCCGAAAACGACCGTCTGTCGGCGTCCGGTTCATTATAGTACCCCGGTGAAACATTCCGTCCGCAAACGGCTATTTCACCCACGCCGTCCTCATCCGGCTCAATAAGCTTTATCTTGCAGCCCGGAAGACACTTTCCGGCACTGTCGGGATATTTCATCACATCGGTGTTGAGCGACACGATGGGGGCAGTTTCGGTAAGCCCGTAGCCCACATATATATCAAAGCCGAGAGATGATAAAAACAACGCTTTTTTGCCGTTTACCGGCGCACCGCCTACCGATATTGCCGGAAATTTTCCGCCAAAGCTCTCCGCAGCTCGGGAAAACAGCCGGCGACGGATATCAATACCGAGCTTCATCAGAAAACGACTTACTGCGGCGGCTGCAAAGAGCTTTTTAAGCTCCCCCTGTTCGCGTGCGCGCGCAACTATTCCGTTATAGATCGAATCGAGCAGCGCCGGGACCGCTGCCATCACCTCGGGGCGAAACTCCGCCATATTGCTCTCGAAATGACGCAGGCTGTCATTTATATACAAAAGTGCGTTCATATAAACTGCCGTAAGAACAATACAGCTTAGCTCGTAAACATGGTTCATGGGGAGAACCGACATCGCCGTCGAAACCGGCTTTATCGCGTGCGCAAGATCCGTGAAATTCGAGCAGAGGTTGCCGTGCGTCAAAATAACGCCCTTGTTTTCGCCGGTAGTGCCGGAGGTGAAAATTATCGCCGCCGGGTCGTCTTTTTTCGGTTCGGCTTTTTCGAACTCGGGTGTTTTTTCCACAGCCGAAATTACCGAGCCGATTTCAAGGCAGTTCACCCCGCGTGTCTTTCCCGAAATGCAGACGGCTGCTTCTCCGCCGTTTTCCAGGAACAGACGCGCTGCCCCCGAGTACGGTGCGGAGAAAAACATCACGCGGCAGTCGGCTTTTGCGGCAAGCTCGGCTATTTTTTCGTCCGGCAATTCTTTGTCGATAGGCACTGCCGTATTTCCGGAGCAGGCTGCGGCAAAAAATGCCGTCACCCAATAATAAGAATTTTCACCGACGACGGCGGCGTGAACATTGCCGCCGAACGACATGAGCATTTCTCCTACGCAACTCACATCACGGTAGAAATCGTCAACGGTATAGTAGACCGTTTCCTTTTTCTCCTTTTGCGCAAACTGCCGCCTGCCGCGGTATATTTTCGCGCTGAGTTCGAGAAGCTGCCGAAGCGTTTCGGGTGAACCGGCACCGTACATTTTCTCTCGAAGTGCTTCAAGCTCTGCCGGCGCTCCGGCTCCCGACCTCGTCATAAAAACACAATCTCCTTAACTTAAACGATTGAATAAAGCTCATCTACCGTTATATCGGGATTTTCGATACCGGCAGAAATATATTTCACGGCATTGCGGTGAAGCGTCCAAACATTTGCTTCGCTTATCAGGTTTGTTCGGTACATATAGAAAATATCTATTCCGCCGTCCTTACTGTTCTCAAATGAAAAGGCGTACATGGGCATGACATATCTGCCGAGGTTATAGCCCTTAAACTCACAGGGCGCATCCGTCATAGCGGAATTACCGTTCAGCGGAAGCCATGTGTACATCATAAATGACGGTCCCTGAGAAGCGGAAAGCCCGTAGATATCCTGCTGAATACGCCGCGACGAAAGATACGGGAAATTCATGTGGCGGTAAAGCTCCGTCCTGACGGCACTGCATTCTTTAAGCAGCTCCGCAAAAGAGGTATCGCCGCTGAAAATCACCCTCGTCATAAAGGGCTGCGCAAGACAGCCGCCCATAGAGCGTTCCTGCTTCGTGGCACGCCTTCCGCAAAGCACCATCATGAAGGTGTCGTTCACATCGCCGTTTATGTGTGAAGCGTGCAGGCGGAAGCCGCACTGGATAAGCGTTTCGGGCGCAATGCCGTTTGCTTTGCAGTAATCGAGCATTTTTTCAGCCGTTTCGCGGTCGATATGTCCGTGGAACAGACAGCTCTTATCATGTATCGGATCATACGCCGACGGCACTCTGAGCGCGGGGTCTTTCTTTTTAATGCGTTGGCTTTCGAGAAGCTCCGGTCCGTGCAGACCGCAGTAATACGGCATTCCTCCGCGCCTGTGGTACGCGCTTGTCGCCTCCGCGTCAACGGCGAAACGGCGGCTTTTGAGATATGCAAGTTCATCACCTATGTGGTTTTCAAAGGAAGCAAGGGGTGCCGGCATGGGCAGCCCGTTTTTAAGTGAATCATAGACCGCAAAGAGATCGCGGTAAAACAACGCGACAGCGAGCGCGTCCATCACCATGTGGCAGACATTTATGTACACGCCGTTCTTATTCCCGCAGGTGAAAAAGAAAATACGATAGGTTTCACCGTTCATAAAACGGACGGGAGTTGAAGCATCAGCGTCAAAAAATGCCTGCTGTTCAGCTTCGCTCTTAAAGGTGAACCGGCGCACACCGTCAAGCTTACAGTTTTCCAGAAAATACTGTTTTATCTCTTTTCCGTCCTTAACAAAACGAAGCCGCATACAGTCGTTTCGGGCGATCTCTATATTGAGCGCTCTCGCAAGAATATTGAAGTCTACCTCTTTTTCGATCGAAAAAGATGTGGGAACCTGAATAACCTGCTTGTGCAAACTGTACTTTATCATAAAATACATGGTCTGCTGCGAGGGGATAAGCGGATAAAGCTCCGAGCGTCCGGTTTCGGGGACAGGTTTTTTCAATATTATTCTCTCCTTTTTCCTCGTCTTATCAAGATAGGTGCGTTTTTACGGAATCGCCGTTACTCGCTGCCCGCGCGACAATTAAAAAAACGCAAGCGGGACAGTGCGGCAAATTTCGGGCGCACTTTTCAGATATCGACATTTTTATTTTACACGAAATTTGTTAAAAGCGTATTAAATATGTTGACTGCTTTTATGAACAAATTCCGTCGGTATTTTAACGGTTTTGCGAACCGATTGTTAAGAGCTGACGGAAAACGGCACGGCAGGACAGATAGCGGCGTACAAAAAACGCACGCCCCCTCATAAGCCACGGCGCAGAACCGAAAAAAATAAGAGGACACCGTCTGCCGCCCTATAATGCAGCAAACAGTTTCCCCTTATGAAAAAATATTAACATAAAACGGTGCATGCTGTCAATTGCGAATTTTCATTTTCGGCATTAAAAGAATGAAAAACCACCCGAAAGACAAAGCAGAACGAACCGGTCTGTTTTGTCTGCAAAGCATACATCCGACCGCAAAAGCCGGGCGCCCACCCGTTTTTTTCGCCGAGATATACAGTCGCCGCAATGCAAAATACCGCCGCCGGACAAGCGCCCCGGCGGCGGTACGGTCATTTATTGAAATCAGCCTCTTTTGCTCTCAACGAGCTGATAGAAGTTGCCGATGAAATCTCTCGCGGCGTTTTTACCGTAGGAGATTATGCACCATGTATCGGTGTCGAACTTATCTTTTTCGGGGTCATACTGCAAGCCGACCATAACAAAGTTTTCGGTGTTTGCGACATAACCGGCAGCGTCGTTCATAAGATCCATGATGATAACATTCTCGCCAAGCTCTTCTCTTATGGGCTTGAACTCGAAGCCGTCGGCACCGTAGCCGCCTTTGAGAAGCTCGGTGAAGGTTTCGCCGGGGCTCATGTAAACTTTAAGAACATCGCCTATCTCCATGTATCCGACTTCGGAAACCGTGAAAACTCTGCCGAGCTTGTCGCGAAGGACGAAGTTATTAGAAATGGAGGTCTTTCCTATAAGAGCAATAGCGTTGTTGGATATCTGTACGGTGAAAGCGCGGTTCGCGACATTGAGAACGGGTTTTACTTCAACTGCCGTAACGGTGGGCAGACCCTCGTACCAAACGGAATAGTTCTCTTTACCGGCATTCTCTTTAACCCCAAGCTTATCGCCGGAGGCTTCGTTAAGAGCCTTTCTCCCGGCTTCGTCCATCTCCATGCCGAGAAGAATATAACCTATCTCATAGCCGTAACGGACTGCGGAATAATGGGCATTGCCGTCGATTCCGTCGGCAGTAAGACCTCTCGAAGAAGTAGTGGTGCTTACATTGCCCTGAATGTATATAAAGTTGTAGCCCTGTGAGTTGAGGAGCTTTTCAATATACCAAACGAAGTCGGAGGTGAATTTCGTGTCATAAACGGTCTTACCGTTTTCGTCCTTCGCATTCCAGTCATAGCTTGACGATTCGGGATGGCAGCCGAAGGTTGCAATGACCGTAGGCTGAACGGAAGCATCAAACGGAACAAATGCAAGCTTGTAAAGGTTCTCGTCATAGCACTTGGGTGCGGTACGGTCACGAAGATATTCGGCTATGTCTATCTTCGAATACATGAGCTTACCGGAGGTCATGCCTTTGTACGCCTCGATAACGGACGCCTTGCAGCCCTCGATAACCGCATTGAGGAAATCGGGATCGACACCGGTAGTTACATCTTCGTCTTTTTTGAGTATGTTGTGAAACAGGTCACCTGCCGGATCCGTCCAAACACCCTGTGAATCTATTCCGGTGTGGATATGCGTGCAGGAAACATTTATGCCGACAATGTTATTTGCCTTCGCAAATTCTTCAAGCGCGACACGGATCTTGCGGACATCCGCATTGCACAGACCCATAGCGTCCACCGAGCAGAACGCAACGCTGCCTCTGCCGGAGCCGTCGTTCATAACAACGGTACGGACTCTCAGTTCCTCGTCAACGCCGTCGTCGTCCTTGTACATCTCGTTACCGAAGATGTAGGGAAGATATGCGCCCTTCGCGTATGACTTTTCGCCGAAGTTTGAGGGCATTATCGACTTGCGGGAATAGCCGAGACTCCACTCCGCATTCGCGGCAGGCTCGTCTATAAACTCTTCCATGCCGGGGAAGAAGCCCTCGTAGCTGTCGAGGTCGAAATCTTCAAGGCTTGCAACGGTGTTCGCGTCGGGGATGACCGTTTTGAGAACGCCCGCTACTACAAAATTGATAAAAAAGTTGCTTATAAAGTTTACTACCTTCGCAACTATGGTCTTGACTTTTGCCATGAAACCGGTTTTTCCGGTATCGGTTCCGAGGTCGGGAAGATCGCAGCCGAGCTTCTGTACCTTTGCCGCTGCCGTGCGGACGGTCTTTGCGGCGGCTTCGGACGCGCCGTCATAAAGCTCCTCGGCTACCGTTACGGCGGAATTGCTCTGCGAGGGCGCAGCCAAAACGGGCATTGCGCAGGAAAATGCAAGGCAAAGCGAAAGCGTGACCGCAATTAGTGATTTCGTTACTTTTTTCATATTATGTTTCAACTCCTGTTTCGGATAAGCCGAGGGGGGGGGTAATACCCGTCGGCACTGCAAATAGAACTACACCGTAATTATATCACCGGCGGCTTTGTATTTCAATCAAATACGAAATTTTCGGTACTTTTAACAATTTTTCGCCAAAACTTTTGTCGCACTTCACTCAATAAATTCAGCAGCAGAGCTTTTCGCTGTCCGGAACGGGCTTTCACTTCGCGTGCAGCACCGGCGAGATTATACATTTCTTACAATTTCGTATTGCATTCCTGCGGTTCGTATGTTAAAATTTAACTGCAAAAATTTGTACAATTTGAGGTGCTTTATGAAAATATACGATGCCATAGTTGTCGGCTCGGGATGCGCGGGACTTGCCGCAGCTCTCGAAATGATAATAGCCGGCAAAAAAACATTGCTCATTGAAAAACACAATCTACCGGGCGGATGCGCGTCCGGCTTCTGCCGAGGCAGATTCGAATTTGAGCCGTCACTGCACGAGCTGTGCGGAGTCGGCAGCAAGGAAAATCCCGGCTCGGTACGCCGGCTTATGGACAGATACGGCGTAAAGATCCGGTGGCAGCGCGTGGACGACTGTTTCAGATGTATCTCCGAGTACAGCGACGGGACTCCGATGGATGTTACGCTCCCCTCGGGCGTTGATGCGTTTATCGATAAAATGGAGGAGTATGTCCCCGGCAGCCGCAAACCGATGGAGGACTTTTTTGAGCTTCTGCGCGAGCTTAACGACCTAACGGCTTATCTTGAAAGCCCCAAGATATCCGTCAGCCACCTTTTGAAGAGCTACAAGAATGTATTCAAAGCAGCGGGGTATTCCTCGGCAGAGGTCTTTGACGCGCTCGGGCTTCCCGAAAAATGTCAGGACATACTCTCGGTCTACTGGTCGTATCTCGGAGTCGACATGAAGCACCTCTCGTTTTTCCACTACGCGTCAATGGTCTACTCCTATGTTATTCTCGGCGCGTACATCCCGACGCACACCTCGCACGAGATAAGCAATGCCATGGTCGAAAGATTCCGTTCTCTCGGCGGCGATATAAAGTTCAACTGCCGCGCCGAGGAGTTTATATTTGACGGCGACCGCTGCTGCGGCGTCAAGACAAACGCCGGTGATTTTTACGCAGATGTTGTTTTTGCGAACATAAATCCCGACATAATTTACGGAAAAATGATGCCGGGCAATCTCGTACCGGCAAGGGAGAAAAAACTGTCGGCTGCAAGAAACCGCAATTTCGGCGCGAGAATGTTCACCGTTTATCTCGGTCTTAACAAGACTCCGGAGGAGCTGGGCATAAAAGATTACAGTATCTTCATTGCAGGCACTGCCGACTCCGAAAAAGAATTCAACAGCTTAAAGAAAATCGACACGAACAATTATTCGATATTCCTCTGCTATAATATTGCAAACCCCGAAGCATCTCCGGAGGGCACTTCGATGTGCAGCTTTACCACGATGTTCACCTCCGCAGAGGACTGGAACAATGTAACGGACGAGGAATATTTCAAGCTCAAAAACCGCCTTGCGAAAAAGATAATTTCAAATTTTGAAAGCAAAACGGGTATAGTCCTGACCCCGTACATCGAAGAAATCTCAATAGCATCTCCCCTCACCTTCGCGCGCTATCTCGGCGTACCCGAGGGCAGTGTTTACGGCTATATGACCAAGGACTGGGACAGTATTCTCTCGCGAATCGCGTCACAGGGCGCGGACTTCCCGATAAAGAGCCTCAAACCCATAGGCACCTCCGGGCAGCGCGGCGACGGTTACAGCTCCGCATATATGTGCGGCAGCATTGTCGCGAAGGCTGCGTTAAAAGAGTCGGACGCAAAGGGAGGTAAAAAATAATGGAACTCAAATTAAATGTAGGCAAAAACGGTTTTTCCGATATTAAAAAGCTCGTCAGCCACATAACGGAGAAAAACCGCGTTATCAAGGCCGCACCCGAAAGAGCGGTTTCTGCGGTATTCCCGATAAACGAACACGCGAAAAAGCTTCACCCCGATTATCAGACAATGAAAGTTACGGACATCGCCGAGCACACAGGCGCCGACGCCAAGACTTTCACGCTCTCCGCCGACAAAGCGGCATATTTCAGAGCCGGACAGTATCTGAGCGTGAGCCTGAATATAGGCGGCAGCATCGTAACGCGTCCGTATTCGATAAGCTCCGCGCCGTCCCTTTCAAAGGACGGAAAATACAAAATCACCGTGCGCCGCACGCAAAACGGCTTTGTATCCGATTATCTTCTTTCGGAAATAAAAGTCGGCGACACGCTCACGGTGTCGGAACCGCTCGGCAACTTCTTCTATGAGGAGCTGCGCGACAGCAAAAATGTGATTGCCATTGCAGGCGGCAGCGGAATCACGCCGTTTCTGTCAATGGCACACGCTGTCTGCGACGGCACGGAAAACTTCGATCTCACGATACTCTACGGCAACAAAACGGAAGAGAGCCTTCTGTTCAAAAACGAGCTTGACGATATTTCCGCACGCTGCCCGCGCGTAAAAACGGTATATGTTCTCTCCGACGAAGAAAAAGACGGCTGCGAACACGGCTTCATAACTGCCGAAATTATCTCGAAATACGCACCGGAAAACAAAGACTGCTCCGTATTTATGTGCGGCCCCGAGGCGATGTACCGTTTTGCAGAAAAAGAGCTTGTAAAACTCGGCATTGACAGAAAGCATCTTCGCCGCGAGCTTCTCGGCGTTACAAAAAATGTGAGTGCGAACGAAGATTACCCGGCTGAATGCAAGGGCAAAACCTTCTCCGCAACCGTAAAAACGAATACAGACGAGAAAACAATCCCCGTTTCCGCCGATGAGCCGATACTCGTTGCTATCGAACGCGCAGGCATCGCCGCCCCGTCGCGGTGCAGAAGCGGCGAATGCGGCTGGTGCCGCTCAAAGCTCCTTTCGGGAAATGTTTATGTTCCGAAGGAAAACGACGAGGGCAGAAGATTTTCCGACAAAGAAACCGGATACATTCATCCGTGCGCGACCTTCGCACTGTCGGACATCGTGATTGAAGTCCCCTCGACCTATGTAAACCCCGCAGAATAAAAACACACAGCAAAAATAAAACACAAAACGAGAAAGACTGTATTTCACGAAGCTCACAAAACACGGCTTTATATGAAATACAGTCTTTTTTAGAAAGTTTTTCGCTCATTGCGAATTTGACTTTACCGCGAATTATTTGCTGCAAATTTTTTTGGTTCTTTTCGTTTATCGCAGTTTTCTCTGTTCCGATATTATGTATCAAGTTGAGCCATAAAAAAACAAAGACCATACCCGCAAGCCCTTGCTTTTGACAAGGTACGGATACAGTCTTTTGCTTTTCGGTCTGCCGCCGACGGCGGCAGACTCATGTTTTTTAAGTAAGCCGAAATTATTTGAGAGCGACCTTTGCGCCTGCTTCTTCGAGCTTAGCTTTGAGGGATTCAGCCTCTTCCTTAGCAACAGCCTCTTTGAGGGTCTTGGGAGCGCCTTCAACAGTTGCCTTAGCCTCACCGAGTCCAAGACCGGTGATCTCACGGACGACCTTGATAACCTTGATCTTCGAAGCAGCGTCGAAGGATTCGAGAACAACATCGAACTCGGTCTTTTCTTCAACGGCAGCAGCAGCGCCGGCAGCGGGAGCAGCAACTGCAACAGCAGCAGCAGCGCTTACGCCGAATCTTTCTTCAACTTCTTTAACAAGTTCTGCAAGCTCAAGAACTGAGAGAGCAGCAACTTCATCAACAATAGCAACAATTTTTTCGGATGCCATTTTTAGTTTCCTCCATTAAATATAAGTTTTTGATGTTATACAGCTTTTCGGAAATTATTCCGCTGCTGCTTCTTCGGCTGCGGGTTCGGCAGCCTCAGCGCCTTCACCGTTCTTGTCGATGATGGCCTGAATAGCTCTGGCAAACGATGCCATGGGAGCCTGGAATGCAAAAGCAACCGTAGTAAGGAGCTGTTCCTTGGAGGGCAGCTTTGCAAGGGACTCGATCTTTTCGAGAGAAATTACTTCACCGTCGAGGAATCCCGATTTGATCGTGAAATTGTCGTGGCTCTCTGCGAACTTCGAAAGTATCTTTGCAGCAGCAACATAGTCGGCGGAGCTTGTGGCAACAGCCGTTGTGCCGTTAAGGACATCGTCCATAGCTGCAAGAGCGGTACCGTCGATAGCAAGACGGATAAGAGTGTTCTTTGCAACGGAATACTCAACGCCTGCCTCTCTGAGTTCCTTACGGAGCTTGGTATCGTCCTCAACCTTTGTACCCTTGTAATCAACAATTACACCGGCAACAGCGCCTTCGAACTTAGCTTTAAGAGCGGCAACCTGAGCCTTCTTTTCTTCTAAAACCTTTGCGTTTGGCAAAATGAATTCACCTGCCTTCTGAAAAAATAAAATATACCCTTCCGCCGAAACCGACGAAAGGGCATAACGAATTACAAAAAAACAACAATCGTAAAAAGCTAAGCACATTCCTCGGTAGGCGGTGAATACCTTTATGCTGTGAAGCACCTACTGTCTTTGAAACAGCAACGGCAACTATGATACCATAAGATATCATAGTTGTCAATACTTTTTTTAATTATTCGGCGGATTTAAGAACCTTGTTGGGGTTGATCTTAATGCCGACGCCCATTGTTGAAGAAACAACGCAGGAGCGGATATACTGACCCTTTGACGAAGCGGGTTTAGCCTTGATAACAGCTTCCATAAGGGTTGCATAGTTCTCATAGAGCTTTTCCGCACCGAACGAAGCCTTGCCTATCGGGCAGTGGATGATGTTTGTTTTGTCAAGACGATACTCGATCTTACCGGCTTTTGCTTCGGTAACAGCCTTAGCAACATCGGGAGAAACAGTACCTGCCTTGGGGCTGGGCATAAGTCCGCGAGGTCCGAGGATCTTACCGAGACGGCCTACAAGACCCATCATGTTGGGAGCGGCAATGCAGACATCGAAATCCATGAAGCCTTCGCCCTGAATTCTTGCAACGAGATCCTCTGCGCCGACGATCTCTGCGCCTGCTGCTTCGGCAGCCTTAGCGTCGTCGCCCTTGGCGAATACGCAAACTCTTACCTTTTTACCTGTGCCGTTGGGAAGAACAACAGCGCCTCTGACCTGCTGGTCGGCGTGACGGGAGTCAACGCCCAGACGGACATGAACTTCAACCGTTTCGTCGAACTTTGCCTTTGCGGTCTGAATAGCGAGTTCGAGAGCCTCGGGGGATTCGTAATACTTTGATCTGTCAACGAGCTTTGTGCTGTCAACATATTTCTTTCCGTGTTTCATTGTAATCAGTCCTCCCTCTCTCAGTCTACAACGGTAACGCCCATTGAACGAGCCGTACCGGCAACCATGCTCATGGCAGCCTCAACGGAAGCGGCGTTAAGGTCGGGCATTTTCTGCTCTGCGATTTTTCTTACCTGCTCTTTGGTGATGGTGGCAACCTTTGTCTTGTTGGGGACACCGGAGCCGCTCTCAATACCGCAAGCCTTCTTGATAAGAACAGCCGCAGGAGGAGTCTTTGTTACGAATGTGAATGAACGGTCTGCATAAACGGTGATAACAACGGGGATAACAAGACCGATATCGTTCTTAGTTCTCTCGTTGAATTCCTTTGTGAACGCCATGATATTGACGCCGTGCTGACCGAGTGCGGGTCCGACAGGGGGCGAGGGAGTTGCCTTGCCTGCGGGGATTTGAAGCTTAATAAAGCCTGTTACTTTCTGTGCCATACTGCACCTCCAAAAAAATGTGGTAGTGGCGGAACGCGTCGAGCGTTCCTCCCACAGCGCCGGAAACGGCGCCGTAAAAAGACCTTACGGTCGGTTTACCGAAATAAATCAGTCAACAGCCGATTCGACCTGATCAAGCGAAAGATCTATCGGCGTGTCGCGTCCCATAATGGGAAGAATAACGCAAACGACATCGTCCTCAATGTCGATTCTGCTTACAACGCCCGAATAGCCTGCGAAGGGACCATCGATAATGGTAACGAGATCGCCCTCTGCAAAGTTCAGTTCAACGGTGTGTTTCTCAACGCCGAACTTTTCTATTTCGGATTCCGTAAGCGGAACGGGAACACCTTCGGGACCGACAAAGCCCGTACAGCCGCGCGTGTTGCGGATAATGTACCATACTTCGTCCGTCATTCTGTCCTCGCCTGCTTTTTCGTGATAGCTCACGGCAAGCTTTACGAGAACATAACCCGGCATAAGCTTCGAGGTGGTGGCTTTGATGGTGTTTCTCTCGCCGCCGTGCTCGATTATGTCGCCGAGGCGAACCGTTTTTTTGTTCTTGAAGTAGTTATCGGGCCACCTTGTCATTTTGGTGGTGTAAAAGACCCTACTTTCAAGCTCTTCGGGAAGCTCGGCTGAAGGAAGGGAGCTTTCAAAGAAAAAGTATCCGGGAACATACTTCTGAACATCGGTATTGAGTTTGAACACGCTGTTCAGCGCACCGTAGTGTGACAGAAGATCTCTGCGTGTAACCGTTTCCTTTGCCTCAAATGCAAGGTCGGTGGCAACTTCGCGGATGACATACATCTGATCCTTGACGCTGTCGGAATTAAAGTCGGCATTTTTAAGCTCTGCCGGCAGATAATAAAGCGCACCGTCGCCCTCTATGACCTTAACATAAGGCTCCTTGTTGTCCGCAGCTTTTATCTCCGCATTTCTCTGAGCGGCCTTGTCCTTATAGGCTTTAAGGCTGTAAATGGTTTCAGTGGGAACCATTGCTTCAACGATCTGATCGGTGAGGTTGCGGTTAACTGCGGCTTTCAGTATGTTGTCGGCAACTTTGTTTTCATAGCCGGAGTATGTGTGGACCACATACCATTTATAGTCTTCAACCATACTGTCCTCCAAATAATATGCGGATAATTTCGCCAAGTGTTTTGCCTTTTCGCTGTGCGAAAGCCTGCGCCGAAGAAATTATTCGGCTGTTGTGCTCTCTGCCGCTGCCGTGGTGTTTTCGGCATCTGCCGCAGTTGTTTCGGCATCGGTTGCAGAAGTACCGCTTTCGGCAGTTGTCGCTTCCGTTGCGGCGGTCGTTGCTTCCGTTGCGGCGTTCTTTTCGCCGAGGCTCGACGCAAATTTTGCGCCCTGCTCGAACAAAGCGTTAATACCGGTATCGAATCCGAAAATAACCGCCCCGACCACAATTATGCTGACAAGAACGACGCAGCTGCTTTTGAGCACCTGTTTTCCGCTGGGCCAAACGACCTTTTTGCAGGTTCCGGTAAAGTCTTTCCAGAACTTTTTGATACCTGAACCGGCACGGGAAAACGCATTGCCCTCTTTTTTGGGCTTGCTCTGCTTGATTCTTTCTTTTTTTGCCTTTGCGGCAGCCTTTTCAGCTTCCTTAGCGAGCTTCCGAGCTTCCTTATCGGCAGTGTTTTCAGCCATGCAATTTCATTCCTTTCGGTTGAATTGTCTGCAAGATAGACTTATTGACGAACGCAATTACTTGGTTTCTCTGTGAAGAGTATGCTTTCTGCAAAATCTGCAATACTTGTTCATCTCGAGTCTGTCGGGGGAATTTTTCTTGTTTTTCATTGTGTTGTAGTTGCGCTGCTTGCACTCTGTGCATGCAAGAGTGATCTTAACTCTCATAACGGCACCTCCATTTTTAATGTTAGCCTCCCTCTGACTTGACTCCGGCGGCTAAGGTCCGCCGAAACCGGGTACAAAAAAAAGACCCTTCGCAGAGGTACAACGAGTATACCACACGGGGGTCAAGGTGTCAATAGTTTTTTGTAATTATTTGTATGTAATTGCGAGCATTTGTATGCGCAAAAATCAAAAACGGAAGCGTACGGAAAAATTTTTCGAAGCAGCTTATACGGCGGACTGCGCTTTTTTGCACTCCGCCGCGAAACCATTCTTATTCGGCTGCCGCGGCAGCTTCCTTCCGGTCCGACTTCTCTGTCTGCGCCGATTCGTCAGCCGACGCATTTTCATTCGTCTGAGCCGTTTCGTCGGACGGCGCGTTTTCGTCTGCCTGAGCCGCCTTCTTTGCAAGGCGCTTCTTTTTCGCCTTGTAGCCGAGAAGCTCAGTCAGCTGCGCCTTCGGTGTGATGAACGAGCCGAGCATCACTGCCTTGCGGCTGTACATTCCGTGGAAATCGCTTCCGCCGGTCATGAGCAGCTTGTTCTTCTTCGCAAAACGGATAAGGCGATCAACGGTTTCCTCGTCGGCGGTAGGGTGCCACACCTCAACGCCGTCAAGCTTATCCACAAGTCTTTCGAGAAGCGAAAAGCTGTCGTAAAGCTTGGGATGGGCAAGCACCGCAATGCCGCCTGCCGTGTGAACTGCGGCAATGACCTCCTCAACGGGTGCGTAAGACGTTTTTATAAGGATATTTTTCTCGCTTTCAGGAGAAAACAATTCGTAATATATATCGGAATAAATAGACTCCGAAATGCCGCATTCCATAAGCGCGTGCATTATGTGCTGCTTATAAAGGCAGGTGGATCCGGCGCCGCATTTACGCATAAGCTCGGCGGTGACGGGATATCTGCCGGCAGTTTTACCCATCATGAACTGCGTGGTTCTCTTGCGAGCCTCGGTATTTTTGCGGCAAAGCCCTTCAAGTCTGTCCGGATGATCGGGCAGATAACAGAGAATATGGGCATACCTGCCCGTAACGGGATCAACGGCGGAAAGCTCCACGCCGGGAATGACCCGCACTCCGTTTCTCTCGCCTATGATCTTCGCTCTCACGGTGCCGGCAAGGCAATCGTGATCCGTAATCGCAATGGTGTCAAGCTTGCAGTTTCTCGCAAGCGCAATGATATCTTCAATTCCGACAGAACCGTCGGACAGCCGTGTGTGGCAATGCAAATCGCCGCCCAAAAAACAAACCCCCTAAAATTTACCAACTCTCTTGTTTCGTGCATTTAACATAGCCTTAGTCGTACAAATAAAAGCGAATGTATGTAAAAAGTAAAAATTGGCACAGATTATCTCAGTATATATTTCAATTATACAGGCTTTTTCAGGTTTTTTCAAGCGTTTTTTCTTCTTTTCGGCAAAAAAACTTAAATTTTTTCGTAAAAAACGGGACGGATTTCATCGGCGCGAGATTGAAATTTCAAAAGGAATGATGTACAATGTCAAAAAGACTCCGCAGAACGATTTTTGCGGAGCGGAAGGGGCGTTTTATTGTGCAAAAAACCGTTCTTCTCGGAATGAGCGGCGGCGTCGATTCCTCGGTTGCCGTACATCTTCTGCAAAAACAGGGATACAAGGTCATAGGCTGTCATCTGCTTTTTACCGAGGACTCGTCAAAGGACTCCGCTTCCGCTTTGAGAGCGCTTCACACCGCCGACAAATTCGGAATTCCTCTCATTTTTTCGGACCGACGGGAGCTTTTCAGGGAACGCGTAACGGACGCTTTTTGCAGAATGTACGCCGAGGGACTCACCCCGAACCCGTGCATAATGTGCAACACCCACGCGAAGTTTGTGTCGCTTGCAGAAGAAGCGGACAAAGCCGGAGCGGAGCTTATCGCGACCGGACACTATGCCCGCACCGAGAATACCCCCGGCTGTGTAAAGCTCATGCGCGCCCCCACACGAAAAGACCAGACATATTTTCTGTACCGCGTGCCGTCGGAAATACTTGCACGCACCGTTTTTCCCTTGGGCGATTTCACTTCAAAGGACGAGATAAGGGCGATCGGCAGAACACTCGGGCTTGAAGCAGCCGCCACGCCGGACAGTCAGGATATATGCTTTATTCCGGACGGCGACACGGGGGCATTTCTCTCATCCCGCTTACCGAAAATAAAAAATACCGGCGACATCCTCGATATCGGCGGAAATAAGATCGGCACACACAACGGAATATTCAACTATACGGTCGGTCAGCGCAAGGGGCTGGGCGCATTCGGAAAGCCCATGTATGTTTCGCGTATCAACGCAGCC
This sequence comes from Clostridiaceae bacterium, assembly GCA_016297645.1. Classification (GTDB taxonomy): domain Bacteria; phylum Bacillota; class Clostridia; order Oscillospirales; family Acutalibacteraceae; genus RUG806. The sequence continues at coordinate 1,216 of JAEDGF010000012.1, read as the reverse complement.
GACAACACCGTGACCGTCTGCACCTCCGGGGAACGCTTCACGGATACCGTCCGTGCGCACCTGCTGAAATGCATCAACGGCGATTTTCCGTCCGAAGCTTTTTCGGCGGAAATTATGATAAGAAGCACCGCTTTTCCCGTAAAGGCGGCAGTCACCGTATGCGGCGATGTCATGACGGCAAAGCTCGAAAAGCCCGTTTTTTCGCCATGCCCCGGTCAATCGGCTGTTTTATACAACGGCGATACCGTCATCGGCGGCGGAATTATCTTTTGAAAGGAAAAGAAAGATGTACGACCTCAAAAAAGTTGGACAGCATACATACTACCTCGACAGCCCATCGCGGATAGGTATCTACTCTCCCGACGGCAAAAACGCCTACGCTATCGACACCGGTAACGGTGACACCTCGGCGAAAAAGCTGCTCGGTGCGGTTGAGTCGCTCGGTCTTACGCTTGCTGCTATTTTCAACACACATTCCCACGCAGACCACACCGGCGGCAACGCGCTGTGTCAGAAAAGGACGGGCTGTAAGGTTTTCGCACCGCGAACGGAAGCTTATTTTGTGAACACGCCCACCCTTGAACCGGTCTATCTTTTCGGAGGCTTTGCCCCGAAAAAGCTGTTTCACTCCTTTTTCACTGCCGCGCCCTCAACGGCTCAAATGCTGCTTACGGACGCAGACCTTCCGGACGGTCTTGAAGTGATCGGGCTCAGCGGACACTCCTTCGATCAGGTCGGATACAAGACTTCCGACGGAGTCGTTTTTCTCGGGGACGCACTCGTAAGCGGACAGACCATACAAAAGTACGGCGTTACCTTCTGCTACGACATTAACGCATATCTTGCGTCGATCGAAACAATAAAAAACACGGACGGGACGCTTTTCGTGCCGTCACACGCCGAGCCGACCGCAAACATAAAACCGCTTGCGGACATAAATGCAAACGCAGTCCGCGCCGTGCAGTCGTACATATTAAATGTAATAGAAACGCCGAAAAGCTTTGACGAAATACTGCGCGAGGTTTTTATTCATTACGATATCGAAATGAATGACGCACAGTTTGCTCTCCTCGGCTTCACGCTCCGTTCATATCTTGTCTATTGCGAAAACGCCGGACTCGCCGAGCATATTTACACCGATTTCACAATGAAATGGCGGGCAAAACATACCGATTGATTATACTAACAGCATAACAAAAACCGCCGCGGCGCGGGG
>JAEDGF010000079.1 GCA_016297645.1 Clostridiaceae bacterium | reverse complement strand
CCTCGCCGTTTGCTCATTCCGCCCCCGTCACTTTCCGTAAAAAGTCACGCTGCGGCGCGTCGTCGTAAACTTCGTATCGTTCGCGGCTGCCGAGGTCAATGTCCGTCGTAAGGACGAAGTGCTTATTTTTCGACCAGTTCGAGTTGTTGTTGACAAGCTGCGAAAGACCGGCAAGCTCGGCGGCGCTCGAAATCACATACGGATTTCCGGCTGTGCCGCTGCCGGAAAAGCTCGTGTCAACACTTCCGTTCCATGTTGAAGTCGCAGCCGAAGCGGTATCGGGCGCGATATCAACAAACGGAACAAAACCGACGACCATAAGCACCGAAAGTGCCAATGCCAGGACTTTTTTACAGGTCTTGTTCACAAATACCATCCTTTCCTCTTTTAGAAAAAGTCATACAAGGATATGTTATCACAATACGCTCACAGTGTCAATATTTTACTTTATACTCCATTTTTTTGTGCAGAATACCCAACCTATAAGACAATAAAATATGAATATTTCTGACTTGATTGGGGCTTTATAGTCTGATTTTTCTGTTTGGGAACAAAAGAACGCTTTCGCGGACACACTAAATGCCGCAAAAGCGTTTTTGCCTTTTCAAAGATTTGATCGAAGGCTAATTCCGATCAAAAATCCATATTGAGAAGCTGGTTCTTTGTATAGGTGATGTATTCCTCGTCGAACTTTTCAAGCTTTACGGAAACACGGAGGATAGCGCGTGCGTCGTCTACGGTTATCTTTTTGTTGCCGTTGACATCTGCACAAAGCTTGCGGAGAGCGCGGAGATTGTCGAGCTTAACGGCAACTCTGAGCACGGCGCGGGCATCGTCCACGGTTATGGAACCATCGCCGTTTACATCGCCCCTGAGTACTTTGAGCTTATTCTCCGTAATTGCAAAGGAATCAATGACCTCGGTGCTGCCGTCCTCGTTGACCGCATATGCGTCAACGGCAAGATTGTCGCCCTCAACGCGGATAGCCGAGAATACGGGACGCTCGTCATAGACCTTCTTGTAAAGCTCGCTCTTTTCTTCGGGAGCTTTGCCGAGAGTGCCGCCCGCAGTGCCGCCGAGGAGTGAAATCGTACCGGCGACATCCGTATATGCTTCGTATGAGCGGGAGCCTATCTTCTTGATCATAACATCGTTGTCGGGACGCGGAATATCATCGGAAAGCACATGACTGCGAGCATAGACCATATCGTTGCCTTGGAGAATGAGGTCTATCTCGCTGTATTCGAGCAGCTGCGACCTCAGAAGGTTCATGGAGCCTTCCGCGTTGTATGCAGGCTCGTGCATCAAGACGATTATCCAGCGTGCGTCGGCATTATCGGCAATGTCCTTTTTGAGCCATTTGCTCTGCTCGGGCGAAAGCACGCCGCCGTCCAATCTGTCATTCGTATTGAGAACGATAAAGTGGACATTTTCACGATTGAAGGAGTAGTATTTACCCCTTTCGGTGGGCAGATTTTCGTCTGCCGAGGGAAGGCTGTAATATCTCAATGCACCCTCGGAACACTGATCCTTGTCACCGGCTGCCGCCATGACGGGGAGGTTGAGAAATGCGGAGTTCGACTTGTTAAGAGCCATGTTCCACTGCTCGTCGTTACCGCCGACATAAACGCTGTCGCCTCCGAAGAGCATAAGCTCAGCTTCGCTTCTTGTTTTCATTGCGGCGCTGAGGGTCGTATGCCATGCATCGTATCCTTTTTCATCGGTTGACGCAACATCCGACATAAACAGGAATGTGAAGCCGTCCGTGCCGCCCGTCGTGAACGAGCCGGTGTCGCTCCAAAAGCCCTTTTCGGCATCGCCTATTCTGAATTTATAAGAGGTGTCGGAATCGAGTCCGGTTATCTTTACGGTATGGCGGACACCGTCGCGATGCCACGGGAAAATTCCGAAGGTACCGAAATCGTATCCGAAACCGCTGTACTGAGTTTTTTCGGACGAACAGACAATATTGTCCGCCTTTGTGGGTACACCGGTAAAGCTCTCATTTGCCTTTACAAGCTCGATATCCGTACCGGTTACGGAATACTTAGTAAGCCAAGTGATGTTGTAGCTGTCGTCCGACTCACCCTGTGAAACGGTTACACCGGAGGGCAGCTGCTTATCTTCAATTGTGGGGGTGACATCAATCGCGGCGGTGGTATAAGTTACATCCCAATCGCGGTCGTCGTCGATGACAAGATCCTTCAAAAGGATTTTAAGCTGAGCGGCAATTCCCTTTTTCTGAGTTTCACCGATATAGGAATTCAGGAAATAATAGATAACATCATCTATTGTCGAGCCGAAATCTATCTTGCCTGTTTCGAGAACAAGCTCGATTATGTTTTTAAAGGAAACAGTGTTGTCGTTATGAATTTTCTCATTGAATTTCTTTACGAACTCACCGAACTGGAATATTGTCGACGAGGTAAGATTCTTGATATCAATGCCCGTTTCCGTCCATGCGTCGTATGCGGACACCGCAAGGAAGAAGAAGAGCTGCACGAAGCCAAAAATGTAGACGGCTTCCTCATTGTCGGACGCGAGTGCGCCGAGGTTGAGTTTCAGCGTGCCGAGGATATTATCTATAACAAAATCGTCCGCGACATATTTTATTACACTGTCGAAAATCAAATCAACGAACTCCGTGCTGCCGCAGTTTTTGAGTACATCCTGCATAAAGTAGTCGTCGGAGATATCCTCGTTGCCTACATACATATATATAAGGGCGGAGAAGAACAGATCTTCGATTGTTCCGGGTTTGTTTTCGTCGCCGAAGCCGTAGGTGCTGAGGAACTTTGTGCAGGGAACATCGGAAACCTTGACCTGCATAAGATTTTCAAACACATTTTTGATTGAAGCGTAAAGCTCCTCGGGTTTGTTTATATAGTTGTCCATTATCTGCGCATCGAGGTCGTAGATAAAGTTCATGATATTATCTACAATGTCAATGCCTGCCTCTTGCTTTATCTCGTCGCGGATAAACTTGATGAGAAGCTTGAAAAAGGGTTTAAGATAATCAATTATCTTGTTGGCAAGCTCGTTTTCCGTGGTTATCTTAGAGCCTGCGTTGTTAATAAGCTCGTTGAGCATATCCTCGATATCGAGGTTGAATTTTTCTTTGAGGAACGGTACGATTCCGCCTGCCGACTGAATTCCGGTGATGTAGCCGGAGGTCATGCTCTTGACCATGCGAAGAAGGTATTCAGCGCCGCTGCCGTTGCCGTTCTGCTTCATAAAGCCGGCGGTTTCTCTGTAATACTGCTTGTAGGGTTCATTCGTATCGGCGTTAACAACCTGCTGCACTTCATCGCAGTAGCGCTGCTCGAAGGTCGCCTTTACGATTCCGTTTTCATCGCGCTCGAAAAGAGTTTCACGGAAGGAGAACGGGAATTCCGAAAGAGTGGGAGTGATTATCGAATAGAGCGGTTCGCCGCTGTCGGAGTAGGTTATATCTATGTCGCTTGCGTGCTGATGGCCGCTGAAAGCAAAGTGGATATTGTTGTCGGCAAAAATCTCCTGTAACTTGTAGCAATCGTCTATAACGAAGCCTTGAAGAAGATATTCGTGAAGATAGCTCATGCCCGACAAATTCCAGTGAGTAGCGAAGAGAGGAGTTTCGCCGTTGTCGGTCGCATCCTTTGCCTGTGCGAGAATCCACTCGACAAGCTCGTCCGAAAGGCAGCCGCCGGTTTCATGCTCATCCTGACCTGACGCGGTGTTGTAGTGCGTGTACTTGCCGCCGTCGGCAACTATAAGGCGATAGCCGCCGTCGAGCTTAACGGAGTATGAAAGTGCGCCGGCTCTGCCGCTCTCGTAGTCATCGAAATGGGCATAAGCGTCGTCATAGCCAAACTCACGGTATATCTGATAGAATTCCTGCGGAGTCGTTTTTCTCGCCGGGATCTTGGCACCGTTCTCGTCAAATGCGGAGGCATTGGAGTTATTGATGTCGTGGTTGCCGTTGGTGACATAGACCTTTATACCCGTTTTTGTCTCGAACTCACGGAGCTTCTCCGCAAGGGCGATATGTCCCTCATATTCGCCGTTGGTCGTAAGATCGCCGGAGAGGAAAAGGTATTTAAGTCCCTTGTCACTGGCGTCCCTTTCAAGCGCGGCAAAGGTTGAGTCAAGTATCGAATACATATCCTCGTATACTATATTCGAGCCTTGGAGATATGTATAGAATGCTTCGCTTTTGTTTTGCGCAAGACTTGCCGGATAAAGATGAATGTCCGAAGCCGTTGCAAAGAGCAGCGAACCCGGCTTTGTGCTCGCAGGAGCGGCAAGTGCCGCCGGAATTGCGGTGAGCACCATGCATACCGCCAAAATGACGGAAAGCAGTTTTTTTGCGAAATTTGCCTTGGTCATCAGAGAATACCTCCGTAAACAGTTATACATCATGTATTTTAACCCATTCCGGCACGAATGTAAAGCGGTAAAATTTAATTACGCGAAATATTTTGCTTTATAATGACGATAAAGAACAAAAACAAAGCAAAAAACATAAAAAAGTAGGTTCAGACATTGACCTCAGCACCGTAAAATAGTATAGTGACAAAGTTATACTTTGAACGGGAGAGAAAAAACATGAGTTTTTCATTGGTTGCTTCGGCTGTCCTGTTAGGCGTAGGTCTCGCAATGGACGCTTTTGCCGTTTCGGTATGTAAAGGGCTTGCGGCCGGGAAGGTGCGCTTTTCGCACATGGCAACGGCAGGCGCATGGTTTGGCGGTTTTCAGGCAATAATGCCGCTTATCGGATATTTCCTCGGCTCGTCCTTCCATTCGTATATAGAAAAAGCAGACCACTGGGTCGCTTTTATTCTTCTTGTGTTCATCGGAATAAATATGATGCGCGAGGCCTTTTCGAAAGAGAATGCCGAACACGATGCAAACTCCTCCTTCGGTTCCAAAACAATGTTCATTATGGCAATCGCAACAAGTATTGACGCGCTTGCAGTCGGCATTGCTCTCGCAATGGAGAAGGACACGAACATATGGCTCTCTGTGACCTGCATAGGTTTAATAACATTCATACTCTCTGCCGCAGGCGTTAAGATAGGCAGCCTTTTCGGCAGCAAATACAAGAGAAAAGCCGAAATAACCGGCGGCGTTATCCTTATTCTGCTCGGAATAAAGATTCTGCTCGATCATCTCGGCGTGTTCGGCAGCTGAAAAGCTCAGCTCAACTTCATAATTTCTTCACTTATCTCTTTGAACACGGGGGCGCAGTCCACAGCAGCTGCGCTCCCGTTTTCGTTAAAGACGACAACTGCATACTCGGGCGCTTCAAACGGGAAAAAGCCGGCAAACCAGGTACACAGCCGCTCCACTCCCCTATCGTTATATTCGCCCGTCTGTGCGGTCGCGGTCTTTCCGGCACTGCTGCAAGAAGCGGGGCTGCCGTTTTTTCCCGTGCCGTCGAGCATATTCATATAGAGCGCCTCGTTTATACGGCTGCACAGACCGCCGCTTATGACAGTCGAAAAATTTTCGCTTCTGTACTCGGCGTAGTTTTCACCCTCGTCATTCACAAGATATTTCAGATTATACGGTTCGCGGTACTCTCCGCCGTTCGCAAGCGCCCCGTAAGCGGCGGCGACCTGCAAGGGAGAAGCGAGCAGCTCGCCTTGTCCGAAGCACAGATTGGCTATCATACCTTTTTTTGTTTCACTGTCGTAGTGCGGCATATTCCCGGCGGCGCTTTCCGTACCGGAAAACAGACGGATGCTTTTGCCGAAGCCGAAATCGGAGCAGACCTTGTACAGAGTTTCGGGAGAGGTCGCAAGTCCCTTTTCGATAAAGTAACAGTTGCAGGAGTTCTCCACAGCGCCGGTGAGGTCTATTTTGCCGTGAACACGCCTGTCAAAACACCCGAAGGTGACATCTCCGACTTTGACGGAACCTGTACACTCAAATTCCGCGTTGAGATCGGCGCCGTCCTCGGCTGCCGCAGCGGCAACGAACGGCTTAAAAACAGACCCGACCGGATAAGCGCAGAGCGCCCTGTTGAGAAACGGCTTGTTCTCGTCATTGAGAGCCGCCGCGAGATCGTCAACATCGTACGCCGGAACGGAGGCGATTGCGGCTATCTCTCCGCTTTCGGGGCGAAGAACAACGCAGGCACCGCACGATATATCGGAGTTTGCGAGGGCGTTTTCGATGATTTGCTGCACACGCATATCCACTGTCAGCACCACGCCCGCCGGCGAATTGTAGTTGTCGTTTTTTATTGTAACGCCTGCGCCCGGAATCGCCTGCCCCAACGCATTTACGGTATACTGCGCCCAAAGGCTGCCCGAGCCTTCGTCAAGAATGCGGTCGAATGCCCGCTGAATGCCGCACACGCCGCTGCCCTCACCGTTCACATATCCGATCATATGGCGGCACAGCGTATTTCCCGACTCCTGCTCGACTACCGTCACGGAGTCGGTCGCGACTCTCCCCTTTACGCTGTCGGAGGCGTTGACCACGGCAAACCCGGAGCTGCCCTTTTCTGCGCTTTTAAGCTCCACACGCACATTTTTCTCCGAATACGGGTAGAACGGAGTCATGTTTATATCATATATTTTACCACGCGTTTCGCCCAAAACATATTTTCGCTCGCACTGTTTTGACGCTGCGGCGGGATAGGACGATTTTCCGCACAGAAAAGCAAGCCTGCCTATAACGGTGCAGAAAAGCACGCAGAATATAACAACAACGGATACCGGACGCTTCGCAAAGCGCATTTTTCTTTTCATAACCTGCTCCCCCGTTTTGTTTTTTATGTGAAAAAATCGGACGGATTTTTGAGTTCACAACGAATTTCACACCGTCCGTATAAGGATATTGTTGCCCGAAAAGGAAAAGCTATGCCCTGTACGCTCACATAAAAACGCGGCACACTTGCATTTTTTTTGTTGTTGTAGTACAATGTAGTCGCCGACACGTCCGTACGGTGTTGTTTTGATATTCCGGGAATACAATTTCCGCTTTTTGACACTGTTACAAATCGCCGGTTCTTCACAACTATTCACATTCATTCAAATTTGAGAGCATGGAGAAAACATATGCCGATAAAAGAATACCCGGCGTTCATGAAAAAGCACAAGAATGTGCGGCACGCCGTGATATACTCCGCAGCCTCCTGCCTCCTACTTATTTGTCAGCTCATTTTAATGAAGCGAAACCCGATAAACATCGTTTTTGATGTTGTTATCCCCATAACGGCGGCTTTCACCTTCGGCTGCTACGCCATAACGATGGCAATGGACAGACCCGTTATTCTTATCTGTCCGCCGACGGTATATTTCGTTTCGCTCCTGATAAATCAGCTGATTTCCGTAGAGGTAGGCGTTGAGGATACTTACCCTATATTTACTTTTCTCGAACTGATACCGTATCTGTTCTTCTGCATTTCGGTTTCCACCGACAAGCTGAAAAAAGCAACCGACAAAATAGTCAAGGGCGGCTGCTTTCTTATCATAGCGACTGCCGTATGCGTCACTATCCTCTCGGTGTTCTTCGAGATAACACTCTACAAGCGAAGCACGGACTACATTGCGAGAACCTTCGGCTTCGTTTGCAGCCTGCTTGCCGTTTTGTGCATCTATCTTGCCATGATAGAGCTGCTGAAAATCTCCGGCTGCGATAAAAGAATCCGTCCGAAAAGAATGAAGCCGCGAAAAAGAACTAAAAAAATGTCGCGCTGATAAAAAAACAAGGAACCTCACAGAGTGCTTTTAAAGCACTTTATGAGGTTCTTTTTTAGCCCTTTTTACACCGAACCGTCTGTTGTCCGTACTGCAAGCCCGGGGTCTGCTGTACATTCACGGACGAACCTACCGGACGGCACATCAGCCCGGAGGCCATGTGAAGTCCCGTCCGCCCAAAAGGTGGAAGTGAAGGTGGTGAACAGTCTGTCCGGCACTCTCGCCGCAGTTGTTGACGACACGGTAGCCGTTGTCCAGTCCCTGTTCCTTCGCGAGCTTCGGAATGACCTCAAAAATGTGCGCAACGACGGCGCTGTTTTCGGGGGTTATGTCGTAGCCCCACTTGATGTGTTCCTTGGGGATGACAAGGATGTGAACGGGAGCCTGCGGTGAGAGATCCTTGAAAGCGACCACGCTCTCATCCTCATAGACCTTTGTTGAGGGGATCTCGCCGTTTGCAATGGCGCAAAAGATACAATCCATTTGTTTTCTCTCCTTTCTTTCAGAGATTTTCATTGCATGAAAAACGATTTGTTTATTGTTCCGGGTGACGGGTTCGTA
>JAEDGF010000078.1 GCA_016297645.1 Clostridiaceae bacterium | reverse complement strand
TTTTTTATTCCTGTTCGCTTTTTATCTGTCTGATGTCTTTGCCGAAGAAGTCCAACACGGCGTATTCGCCGATAATGCGCGAGGAGATTCTGCGCGTGTAGCGTTCTTCAAGCTCTTTAAGCGACAGATTCGTGCTGATTATCGTCGGCAGTGAATAGTTCATCCTCGTATTTATTATGTTGTAAAGCGCGGTGTTCGTAAACTGTGTCGAAAACTCCGCCCCGAGGTCGTCTATCACGAGCAGGTCGCATTCTAAAATCATCGCTTCGTAGCTGAAAGAATTGTCCGAACGCCCGAAATACTCCTTGTTAAGCTCCGTGAAGATATTCTGCGCGGAATTGTAGACCGCGTTGAAGCCCTTTTCTATGACCTCGCCGCAGATGGACAGCGACAGGTGCGTTTTGCCGAGTCCCGTTTCGCCGAGCATTAAAATACTCTGTGAATCGGTGTCGAAATCGTCGGCGTAGCCCTTGCAGAACGCGAGGATATTCTCCATTCTTTCGCGCGAGGTGCAGCCGTACTCGCGGTTGTAGTCCGTCGGGTAGTAGTCGAGCCTGAAATCGGAAAAACGGCAGGACCTGAGCGGCGATTTTTTACCGGCTTCCTCAAAAGCCGCTTTTTTTAACAGGTCGATATAGCACGAGCAGAGCTTCGTTTCGTTGTAGCCCGTGTCGGAGCAGATGGGACAGGTGTATTTGATTTCGAGCCAGTCTTCCGGCAGATCATTCTCGGCGAGAAGCTCTTTTATGCGCCGCTGCGCTGCAAGATTTTTGTTCTTCTGCTCCTCGATAACGACCGCGGCGTTCTCGCGATCCATGTTTATGGTCTTCATGGCTTCAGTGACGGAGCGGATGAGAATATTGCGCAGCTCGCCGTATTCCGGGACCTTTTTCTCAAAGTCGCGGCGGCGCGCTTCGGCTGCCTCCTCCGCGTCCGTACGCCTTTTGTCGATTATCTGTTTCGCCTTTTCAAACATTTCTCTCTTGTATGCCATTTACCGTTTCTCCTTCTTTTTCAGGGTGGGGACGGACGCTTTCGCCTTCTGCTGCGCCTTTTCGATGTCGTAGGACGCGGGCGTTCCGGAGCTTGCGGAATTGTTGCCGCCCGGTGTTTTTGCCGCGTCTTTCTTCTTTTTGGCGCGTTCGGCAGCAGCCTTCACCATGTTTTCGGTGAATTCCTCCTCGTGCAGACGAACCTTTTCGGGCGTGTCCACTCCGGCGTTGTACCACTGCGTGAGAATCTTGTTCATATACGGAAAGCTCATCTCGTCCGTGTGCTTGCTCATCTCGTCATACGCGCACGAGAGCATTTCCATGGTAAAATGAAAACGGTCTATCCACACCGACAGAAATTCGCTCTGCTTCGCGGTGGGCTTTTTCTTTTTTATGCCGGTGATTTTGCAGAAAGGCGCCCAGTTTTTGTCGATAGCCTGAATACGCTTGAATTCCTCGTCCGCTTCTTCGAGCGTGTCGATCTCGCGCTTCGACCAGTCGACTCCGAGTGTGTATATGTAATTCATATTGCCGCCTTTTCCGCTGACTGACGCGTATTCGCAAAGCGCCAGAATAACTTCGACAGGCAGCCCGAAGTAGTCGTGCAGCAGTAAAAGCGACGACTGATCTCCCGTGCCGATCGTGCGCCCGAGCCTTGTCTGCGCCTGCGAGAAAAGTGTGCGCACATTTTCGGACTCGTTTATGCGCTTGCATATGATTTCATAGGAGAGTCTGCCCGGCATGGCGGTCGTTTTGCGCGGCTTTGTGTCTGCTTTTGCCGCCGTGCCTTCGCTGCCGTCAGCCGATACGCCCGTGTTTACCGAAACGGACGCACCGCCTGTTTTTTCGGGGATATTTTCCGCGTTTTCCTCTGTAAAAGAAATATCGTCGGCAGCTGATCTGTTCTGATTTCCGTCCGTGTCCCCGGTCGGATTTTCGTCCGGAAGTCCGTTCGAAACGGCGTTTGAAACCTCCTCAACCGGGGCTTTTTCCGACAAAAGCCCCTTTTGAGTCCAATATATCAGCGCGTCACCAACCTCACCGACGGGTACGCCAGTGTGTTTCGATATTTCCTCCGGCGTTATCGGCTCGTAGCAGCGCCTGAAAATACACAGTATTACTTTTAAGAAGCTGCCGGAAACGGTTTTGAGCGCCGTATCCGCAAGCGCGGACGGGACGGCGAACACCCCGGCAAATGAGTTCGGAGAAATGTAGTACATAGTTGTTTTGTCCGGTTAATATTTTTTATTTATGCTTTATAAAATTCCGAAAAGGCTCTGTACGCCGCATAGATATCAGCCTTGCCCACGACCTCAAACGGTGCGTGCATAGAGAGAACCGGAACGCCGATATCCACAACATCTACATTGAGCATGGCAACAAACTTTGCAACCGTTCCGCCGCCGCCGAGGTCGACCTTGCCCAATTCGCCGGTCTGCCAGCAGACCTTCGCGTCGTCGAGAATTTTTCTTATCTCTGCGAGATATTCCGCGCTTGCGTCGCTTGCGCCCGATTTACCGCGCGAACCGGTGTACTTCGAGATGGCAACGCCCCTGTTCACATAGCTGGCGTTATTCTTGTCGAAGGCGTCCGCATAGTTGGGGTCAAACGCGGAATTTACATCAGCCGACAGGCACTTCGAGGCGCTCAGAACCGTCCACGGGTCGATTCCGGCAGGGGCGGCGAGGTCGGCAATAAAGTATTTAAGGTAAGAGGAATCGAGTCCGGTGTTGCCGAGCGAACCGGTTTCCTCCTTGTCCGTCAGCACCGTTATGCAGGTGTACTCGGGCTTTTCGGTGTCGAGTATCGCCATGAGAGCCGGATAAGCGCACACCCTGTCGTCATGACCGTAGGAGCCTATCATCGAGCGGTCGAGTCCCACATCGCGTGCACCGAACGCAGGGACGGCTTCAAGCTCCGCCGTCTGGAAGTCGGCTTCGACTATTCCGTATTTCTCGTGGAGAATATTCATGATGTTGAGCTTTATGTTGTTCGCCTCGTCGCTGTCGTCAAACGGACGGCTGCCGACAAGAATATTGAGCTTCTCGCCCTTTACGCCGTCGCTCATCGTGCTTTTCATCTGCTCCTGCGAAAGGTGGGGCAGAAGATCCGTCACGACGAAAACGGGGTCCGACTCGTCCTCGCCTATTTTGACAGTGACCTTTTCGCCGTTCTTCTTGATAACGACTCCGTGCAGCGAGAGCGGAATTGCCGTCCACTGATACTTTTTGATACCGCCGTAGTAGCGCGTTTTCAGCATGGCAAGGTCTGATTCCTCAACGAGCGGATTCTGTTTGAGGTCAAGACGCGGAGAGTCGATGTGCGCGGCGCAGATACGCACGCCGTCGCTCAATTCACGCTTGCCGATAACGGCAAGAATGACCGATTTGTCGCGGTTGTTGTACCAGATTTTGTCGCCCTCGGTGTAGAATGTGCCGGGACGAAACTCCGAAAAACCGTTCGCCTTTGCAAGCTCAATGACCTTTATGACAGCTTCGCGCTCGGTTTTCGCCTCGTTTAAGAAGCTCTTGTACTCCTCGCAGAAGTCGTACGCCGCTTCCGTTTCCTGCGCACCCATCTTCACAAACGCATTTTCGTTTTTGTAAAAAAGCGCGTTTTTAAGTTCCTTTGCCTTTGAAGTTGTTTCACTCATAACAATTCCTCCGTTTTGAATTTTTCGGTTGATTTTATTTGTTTTTCGAGATTTATATGCTCGACCGGATTTGCATTTATGTAGTCAATAGCAGCAAAAAAAGATTTTTCATTGTTCAAAACAGTGTCATAATAAGACCTCTGCCATATGCCTTCACCGTATTTTTTCGTGACAAAACTTTTTATGCTGGCGACAATTTTGTTGAGTGTCACACGCCCGTCACTGTTTTCGTCCTTTTCGATGGTAATAAGCAGATGTATGTGCCGAGGCATTATTGCGTAAGCGTCAACATTTACACCGGGGTATATATTATCCGCTTTTTTTATCATTTCGTCAACGGTTTTGCCGATATCACTTAAAATAACAACGCCGTCGCCGTCCGGGCCTTCAACAATTTTTGAGAGAAAAACATTTTCTTTTTTAACATTCATTACGGCATGGTAGGAATATCCCGCCCCGTATTCAAAATTTTGCAAGCGGTGATTTTTTCGTTTGGGATAAACCTTGTCGTACATTTTTAATCACCTCACAACTGTAAAAATATAGATAGAAATGTAGAATCAATTATGAAAACGGTTATGAAAACGGTTTTAGAGTTTATACACCAAAACCTGAAAACTACCAATTTTTATGCTATTATGCGATGCATAAAGTGACATATTGTAGGGGCGGGGCCCCGGTTCGTCACAAACTCCATATCGTTTGCGGCTGCGTACCTCGCCGCTTACTCATTCCGTTGTTCCTCACCTTCCGTAAAAAGTCACGCTTCGGTTCGCCTGTTCGTTTGTAAACGCACTCACGAACGGCTCACTCTTGCTACCAACTTTTTACGGTATCGGACTGTCGTCAGGCTTTTGCAAAAACACGACACCTTATATTTATGAATTATTAAACATTATGTAATTATTGTAGGGGCGGGGCCCCTGCGCCGCCCGCGAGGGTGCGTCTTGCGGTAGCTGAACCACCCCGAACGACCGTTACAAATTGCAATGATTGAAATGGAACATTGTAATATAAAAACCATGTTTTCAATGGAAAAAAATCGTTACAAAATTTACAAAAAATCTCCGGTATCTACGGCTGTCGCATTACTGTTAATTATATCGGTCGACCGGTGTTACCCATTACGCACGCGCTATCCCACGCGGGCGGCGCAGGGGCCCCGCCCCTACAAATAGTTACATATTGTTTATAAAATCGTTATTGTAAGGTATCGTGTTATTTGAATAGAAATCCCGACCGAGTAATAATGCATAAAGATAGGAATATTTATATAAATTCAGATTCAAAATGATGTGGACTATTACTATCCCCGTGCGGTGATTTTGTTGAAAAGCCCTGTGCATTTTGCGGCGAGGGTGTCGGGTGTGCCGGTGTTTTCTATGGTATAGTCCGCCTTTTCGGCGAGGGTGGCTTCCGGTTTTTGCGAAGAAATGCGCTTTTCGGCGTCCTGACGGGTCAGGGAGTCGCGCTTCATTATCCGTTCGAGCCGCATTTCGGCAGGTGCGTCCACGCGCGCCGTTACATCGCATAATTTATCGAGTCCGGACACGAAAAGGAGCGGCGCGTCAACCACGATAAAACTGCACTTTGAGCGTTTTTCCGCGATTTTTTCGTTGCATTCTTTTATAATTTCCGGGTGCGTCAGGCTGTTCAGCAGACGGGTATTTTCCTCGCTTGAAAACGCCTTTCCGGCGAGTGCTTTCCTGTCCAAAGTGCCGTCCGGCAGCAAAATATCGCCGCCGAAGCTTTCCGCAAGGCTTTTAAGAACCGGCGAACCGGGTAAAACGATACTGCGCGCGATTTTGTCCGCGTCGATTATCTCCGCGCCGAGTTTTTTAAGACATTCGCAGACCGTGCTTTTGCCCGAGCCTGTGCCGCCCGTGATTCCGAGTACGATTGAGGACGGACTGCCGAGGAAACGGAACGCAGCCGCGCGGTAAAGGCGGTTGCACACGCCGAGCCCCACGCCCTTTTTGCTCGGGTCGCGCGAAAAAACGCGCCTTGCGCCGATTTCGTCAAGCTCTCTCAAAGCGTCGAAGAGCCGTCTTGCCTGCGACAGAGGGTCGCCGCAGCTGCCCATTGTCACGCACGGCTTTGACAGACTTTTTTCTTCGCCCTCAAAGCAGAGAAAAGCGTCTGCCTCGTTCGTGTGCGAAGCGGCGTAGTCCGCGAAATCAGCGAAGCTTCCGCGCACGATGCTTATTTCCGCCTTCGGCGCGTAGTGCTTGTACTTCATGCCCGGGGACGGCGCTTTTTTGCCTGCTTGCAGCGGATTGAGAACCGCCCGATCGACCTTTACTTCGACCCCCAGCACCTCTTGAAGCTGCTCGACCGTTACCGCGCCGGGGCGGAACAGAACGGGAGTTTTTTCCGCAAGCGAAATAACCGTGGATTCTATCCCGAAATCGCAGCTGCCGCCGTCGATTATCGCCGGAATGCGTCCGTTCATATCATCGAAAACATATTGAAATTCGGTAGGACTCGGAAAGCCCGAAATATTAGCGCTCGGTGCTGCCACCGGCACGCCGCACGCCTTTATAAACGCACGCGCGACCGGGTGCGACGGGCAGCGCACCGCAACCGTCGTCAGCCCGGCACTTACTTCACCGGGAATAATATCACTTTTAGGAAGAATAATAGTAATCGGACCGGGCCAAAATGCGTCCATCAGCCTTTTAGCGCCGTCGGTTACTTCTTTCACAAGCGGATATATCTCCTCTTTTTCCGTAATATGTACGATAAGCGGGTTGTCCTGCGGTCTGCCCTTTGCCTCGAATATCTTTTTCACCGCGTCCCCGTCGAGGGCGTTCGCGCCGAGTCCGTACACCGTTTCGGTTGGAAACGCAACCGGTTCGCCGCCCTTCAAATAGGCTGCCGCTCTTGCAATTTCGTCACGCTGCCTGCCGGTGTCGGTTATTTTGAAAATTTCGGTTTTCATTTTACATCAGCTTTCTGTTTGGTTTTTCAGCTTTTCAGCGGTATCTGCCGTTATGAGCGCGTCTATCAGCTCGTCAAGGCTGCCGTTTAATATCGCTTCCAATTTATAAAGCGTAAGCCCGATTCGGTGGTCGGTGACGCGGCTCTGCGGATAGTTGTAGGTGCGGATGCGTTCGCTCCTGTCGCCCGTGCCCACCTGACTGCGCCGCTCGCCCGCAATTTCGCTGTCGTGCTTTTTGCGCTCCGCTTCCAGAATTCGCGAACGGAGAATCTTCATCGCCTTGTCCTTGTTTTTGTACTGGCTTCTTTCGTCCTGGCACTCGACTACCGTACCCGTCGGAATGTGTGTGATCCTTATTGCGGACTCCGTTTTGTTGATGTGCTGACCGCCTGCTCCGGACGAACGGAAGGTATCTATCTGTAAATCTGCCGGGTTTATCTCCACTTCGACATCTTCCGCCTCCGGCAATACGGCGACGGTGACGGTCGAGGTCTGTATTTTACCGTTCGATTCCGTCACGGGTATTCTCTGGACGCGGTGGACGCCGCTTTCGAATTTGAAGCGCGAATACGCGCCCTCGCCCGATATCATGAACGAAATTTCTTTGTAGCCGCCGAGCGTGGTTTCGTTCGCGTAGACGATTTCGGTTTTCCATTTTTTCGTCTGCGCGTACATGGAGTACATTCTGAACAGAACGCCTGCGAACAGCGCGCTCTCCTCGCCGCCTGCGGACGAACGGATTTCAATTATGACATTGCGGCTGTCGTTTTCGTCGCGCGGCAGCAGCAGAATTTTTAAGTCGTTATAGAGCGTTTCGCTTTTTTCGCGGCACTCGTCATATTCCTCCTGTGCCAGCTCGCGGAATTCCCTGTCGGTGTCGGACGAGTCCAGAACCGCTTTCGCCTCTTTGAGAGCCGTATCGTTTTTAATATATTCGCGGTACTTTTCCACTACCGGAGTGAGCGTTTTAAGCTCTTTGAGCAGTGCGGCGGATTTCGTTATGTCCGCAGCCGTTTCGGGGCTGCACAGCTCCGCATTTATATTTTCGAATCTTTCTTCTACCTGTCTGAGTTTTTCAAGCATTTTTTTAACCTTTTGCCGATTTTATTTACCTGTTTTATAGTACGCGGATGTTTTCGGTGCGCCGCCGTGCTGCCGCCCGTTTACGCTTTTTTCGCGTTTGCCGTGCGTTTATGTTTTTTTTTGTGAGTTATTAACCATGAAATTGCACCGTGTCGAAAACTCGCCGTGAAAAGTTTCTGTGTCTGCACCGCGTCGAAAACCCGCCGTGAAAAGTTTCTGTGTCTGCACCGCGTCCGAAATTCGCCGCGCGGGTTTTTGCGAAATTTTCGCGCCTACCGTTCCTCGCGAAGCACTTTTTTTATGCTCTTTTCCGCCTTTACGCGCGTGACCATGACCTCATGTCCGCAGCCGCTGCATTTCAGCTTGAAGTCCGCGCCGGAACGAAGCACGGTAAAGGTGTTTGCTCCGCACGGGTGCTGCTTTTTCATTTCAAGTATGTCGCCTACACGAATATCCATCTGTTGCCGTTCCTTTCCGTTTCACCGCAAAATATAAAAGATATAACGCCCGAAAAAATTCATGCGCTTTGAAAAAATCGGGCTTCTCCCGCGGGCGGCAGACAAAACGAGCCGCAGCCGTCCGGTCGGTCCGACGGTCGTCAGCCGGTATTGCGGTGTGCGAGGTTACATTCTCCACTATTTTATCATAAATCTGCCGGTGCAAACCGGCGCGGCGGAACGCCGTCTTTTGTCGAAAGACAAAAGGATTGTATGATACAATGTTCTCAACATTGCGGTTCTACCGCAAGCCGTGCGAAAGCACGGGAAATTTTCCGCAAGGGAAATTTCGTAGTTGAGGTTATTATA
>JAEDGF010000011.1 GCA_016297645.1 Clostridiaceae bacterium | reverse complement strand
ATATGGTCGGAGTGACGGGATTCGAACCCACGACCTCCTGGTCCCGAACCAGGCGCACTACCAAACTGTGCTACACCCCGGATTTTATTTTTGCCGTCTTATCAGAAAGCCTAAAAAATATAACATAAAAAAACAGAGTTGTCAATATCTAAAAGCGATTTTTTGTTTTACACAGAATTGAGATTTGCCGTTTTTGTTCTGTGCTGCCGTAAAAAATGCGATGAACGATCGGCTGTATTGTTCCGCAGCGTGGTGTGCTTTGACGGCGCAATGACGAAGAAAAATTTTTTGCTTCGGACTTGTGTTAATTGCCGCCTGAAAAAGCTCTCGGAATGAATATACAATGAATATACAAAAACTCTTGTCTATTTTTGTATTGTGTGGTATACTTACATGGAGTTTGGTAAAACAAAGATTTTTTAATTCGATTTTCGGAGGACACCGTATTTATGAGCAGAACAGAAGCACGCGAGCAGGCGTTTGTTTTTCTTTTTGAAAAGCTTTTTAACCCCGAGCTTTCGTTTGATGAATTGTGCGCGCTTGCCGCACAGAGCCGCGTTTTTGAACCGGATCTATATACAAGAGATATTTTTGAGAAAACCGTTGAGAATATTGAAACCACGGATTCGGTTATAAACTCTTACGCCAAGAAGTGGCGTACTGCCCGTATGCCGAAGGTGACTCTCTGCATTTTGCGCCTTGCCGTTACGGAAATACTGTTAACAGAAGCGACTCCCGATTCCGTTGCCGCAAACGAAGCGGTCGAGCTTGCAAAAAAGTATGCGACTCCCGATGACGCACAGTTCATCAACGGCATTCTCGGTGCGGTTATAAGAGGGAAGGCTCAGTAATGCTTTCGTTCGGGATTGACACAAGCAACTATACTACCTCGGTTGCATGGTACGACAGCGACAGCGGCGAGTATATTCAAAACAGAAGACTTTTAAGTGTAAGAAAAGGCGAAACCGGATTAAGACAGTCCGATGCGGTTTTCAAACATACCATTCAGCTGCCGGAAATAATGCTTGAAGTTGAGGACGGCAAAAGAAAAGTGCCGGATGTCATTGCCGTTTCCGTCTCTCCGCGTGACGCGGAAGGCTCTTATATGCCGTGTTTCGCAGTCGGGAAGTGCGTTGCACAGACCGCCGGTGCGCTTTTCGGTGTTCCGGTGCTGCAATTTTCACATCAGGCAGGGCATATTGCGGCGGCTCTTGTTTCTGCCGGAAGGCTCGATTTGCTTGACAGTGAATTTATCGCATTTCATGTTTCGGGCGGAACGACCGAAGCCGTTCTTGCGGAGCCCGACAGCGAAAAAATAATGAAGATAACTCTCATCGCTTCCTCTCTTGATTTGCACGCCGGTCAAGCGGTAGACAGAGTAGGGAATATGCTCGGGCTTTCTTTCCCGGCAGGCAAAGAAATGGACGCTTTGAGCCGAAAGAGCGATAAAGAATTCAAAATACACCCGTTTATAAAGGACAATTCATGCAGTCTTTCGGGTATTGAAAACAAGTGCCGCGAAATGATAAATAACGGTACATCCCCCGAAGATACCGCAAAGTTCTGTATCTGCTATATAATGGCTGCGCTCGAAAAAATGACGGACGGTCTCCGAAGCGAATACCCCGGACTTCCAGTTGTTTACTCGGGCGGAGTAATGTCGAATTCACTTATAAGAGAGCGGTTTGCAAAGAAATACGGCGCGGTTTTTGCGGAAAACGGTTTTTCGTCCGATAACGCGCTCGGTACTGCCGTTCTCGGCGCGATAGCCGGAGGTAAAAAATGAACTTGCCCGTTATTTCCGTAAGCGATTTGAACAGATATGTCAAAACAATGTTCGACAGCGAGCTTATGATGCAGTCCATTCTTGTGTCGGGCGAAATATCCAACCTTTCCGTCCACGGCAGAACGGGGCATATGTACTTCTCGTTAAAGGACGAAGCATCGTCTTTGAAAGCCGTGATGTTTGCGTCAGATGCGCGTTCGCTCGGGTTTGTTCCCGAAAACGGCATGAAGGTGACTGCACTCGGCAGAATAAGCGTTTTCGAGAGGGACGGCGTGTATCAGCTGTACACAAAAAAAATGCAGCCGGACGGTGCCGGCGCACTTGCCGTTGCTTTCGAACAGCTTAAAAAGAAGCTTGAAGCGGAGGGGTTATTTTCGCAAAGCCGCAAAAAGCCCTTACCGAGATATCCGAAAAAAATCGGCGTTATAACATCTCCCACCGGTGCTGCCGTACGGGACATTTTCAGTGTTATAAAACGGCGCTATCCGTGCTGCACCGTAATTTTCGAGGGTGTGAGCGTACAGGGCGCAGGCGCGGCAAACGAAATGATAGACGCGCTTGAAGAATTCGGCAGAAAAAAATGTGCCGATGTTATTATTATCGGGCGCGGCGGCGGAAGTGCGGAGGATCTGTGGTGCTTTAACGACGAGCTTCTCGCGCGTGCCGTGGCGGCGTGTCCCATTCCCGTCGTTTCGGGCGTCGGGCATGAAACCGATTTTACGATATGTGATTTTGTCAGCGATTTGAGGGCGCCGACTCCGTCTGCTGCCGCCGAGATTGTGACTCCGGATATCGACTCGATGAAAATGGATGCGGCTGTTTTCTCTGATCGGCTGTTTGGCGCGATCAATCGCCGTATGGAGATTGAGCGGCGTAATCTCGGGGTTATCCTTTCGAAAAGAAATTTTAACGATCCCGGTGATTTTTTTACAGGCGAGAAAAGCACTCTTGCCGGTTATGAGGCAAAGCTTCGGCTTTTTGCCGAAAAGAAAGTACACGAAAGCCGAATTAAACACGCGTCATTTTCCGCAAAGCTTGACTCTCTTAATCCGTTAAGCGTCCTCCTGCGCGGCTTCGCTGCGGTAAGCGTTAACGGAAAATATGCGGTAAAGGCGAGCGAACTCAATACGGGAGATGAAGTCAGACTTCGTTTCAGTGACGGAGAAGTCGGCGCGGTAATAAAGTAAAAGGTGTGATTTTATGCCCAAAAATATAAATGATAACACAGAGGTCTGCGGTATCAATACCGACGGACTGACATATGAAAACGCTATGGAGCGGTTGAGTGAAATAGTGAATCTGCTCGAAGGCGGAAAGCTATCTCTTGACGAAAGCGTAAAACTGTTTGAGGAGGGCGCGCGTCTTGCCGCATTTTGCGACGGCTGCCTCAAAAATGCAGAGCTTACGATAAGAAAACTGAGTGAAGAACCCGATGAACCGGAGGAATGATCCTCCGGGCGAAATACTATTGTTTTGAAAGGCGGTCGAATCATGAGCGACTTTAATGTATATATCGAAAAAATCGAATCGGCTCTTTCGCGTTTTGTTCCCGAAGAGAAAGGCGAGCTTGAAGATATCCCGGGAATGCTGCTATACTCGCTTGAAGGCGGCGGAAAGAGAGTCCGTCCTCTGCTTTGCATGAAGTTTTGCGAGTGCGTCGGCGGAAAGGCGGAGGACGCTTTGTACTTTGCCTGCGCCGTTGAGTTTGTGCATACCTACTCACTGATACATGACGATCTGCCGTGTATGGACAACGACGACATCAGACGCGGTAAGCCCTCATCGCACAAAAAGTTCGGGGAAGCGAATGCGCTTCTTGCGGGCGACGCTTTGCTGACGCACGCTTTCGGTATTATCTCGAAAGCTCACAGCGAAGTCGGTACGGATGCGGAAAAGTGTGTAAAAGCGGTCGGTGAGCTGTCGGAGTTTGCAGGCATAAACGGTATGATAGGTGGTCAGTTTATAGATCTCAAATACGAGAACAGACAGGCGGACGGCAATGTACTTTTTACCATGGACGCACTCAAAACCTCAAAGCTCTTTGAAGCTGCCTGCGTTCTCGGCGTTATCGCCGGCGGCGGCAGTGCAGACGACATTCGCCGCGCCCGTTCGTTTGCTCTAAATCTCGGAATTGCATTTCAGATTACGGATGACCTCCTTGAAACCAATGACGATGACAACAGCGACGAAGCAAACAACAAGGCAACATATATTTCCGTGTTCGGCAAAAAGGAAGCCGCTCGCCTTGCGGAGGAGTATACGGAGAACGCCGTAAGAGAGCTTGACGGCTTTGCCGGCAGAGCAGACGATATAAAAATGCTGGCACTGAGCCTTCTCGGCAGAAAGAAATAAACAGGCGGGAAAAAAGTGGAATATAAGTTTTTAAGTAAAATCAGAAGTCCGTCCGATTTAAAGAAGCTTGATGACAAGGATTTGCCGGAGCTTGCCGACGAGATAAGAGAAGAACTGATAAAAACAGTTTCGAAAAACGGCGGACATCTCGCGTCAAATCTCGGTGTTGTAGAGCTTTCCATTGCGTTGCACCGTGTGTTTAATTCACCGCGTGACAAGATCGTGTGGGATGTCGGGCATCAGTGTTATGTCCACAAAATGCTCACGGGCAGATTCTCCGATTTCGAAACGATAAGAACGCCCGGCGGAATATCCGGTTTTACTCGCAGAAACGAGAGCGAACACGACATCATGTCCGGCGGACATTCAAGCGTTGCTCTCTCGGCGGCGTACGGAATTGCAGCCGCCAACAAACTGAAAAACAAAAAATATTACACGATAGCCGTCATAGGAGACGGCGCGTTTACCGGCGGAATGGTATATGAAGCTCTCAATAACGCCGGTCGTGCCGGCAAGGGCACGAAGCTTATAGTTATTCTCAACGATAATGAGATGTCTATCTCAAAAAATGTCGGGGCGCTTGCGAGATACCTTGCCGTTATCAAGGCGAATCCGCGTTATTTCCGGCTGAAAGCAAAAACGGAAAATGTGCTCAATCACATTCCCCTCGTAGGAAAGTCGCTTGCACGGGGACTGTACCGAGTTAAAACAATCATTAAAAACAGAGTTTATAACTCGACCATGTTTGAGGAACTCGGGTTCAGATACATGGGGCCCATCGACGGGCATAATATAGACCATCTCTGCGATGCTCTTGAAGGCGCAATCGAAGCCGACTACCCGGTGGTTCTTCACATAAACACGACAAAAGGTAAGGGGTACGGCTTTGCCGAGAATTCGCCGGACGAATTCCACGGCGTGTCCGCTTTTGACCTTGATTCGGGAGAACCGATTTACAGTGAACCGAGCTTTTCGGACAGATTCGGCGAATTTATAACCGCCGCGGCAGAAAAAGATAAACGCATTTGCTGTATTACGGCGGCGATGGCACTCGGTACTGGACTGAAAAAGTACAGCGAGATGTTTCCCGAACGCTTTTTCGATGTCGGAATTGCCGAGCAGCACGCGGCGACCTTTGCCGCCGGACTTTCTCGCGGAGGAATGCTGCCCGTGTTTGCGGTCTACTCTACATTTTTACAGAGGGCGTATGACCAGATAATACATGACTGCGCAATGCAGAAGTTGAAAATCGTATTCGCCGTTGACCGCGCGGGCTTTGTAGGGGCGGACGGCGAATCTCATCACGGGATATTTGACGCGGCATTTCTTAATTCCATTCCGGATATAACGGTAATGTCGCCTACCTCGTTCTGCGAATTGGAACAGTGCTTTATAAAGGCACTGTATCACACAGACGGCCCCGTTGCCGTGCGTTATCCGCGCGGAATTGAGCCGGAGTTGCCGGACGACTTCGTGTGTTCCGATTGCGATTATGATTTTTACGGCGATGAGAATGCCGAAATAACCGTTGTGTGCTACGGCAGAGTTTTTGCCGAGGCGTGCGGAGCAAAGCGCCGCCTTGCCGAGCACGGGATAAACATAAAGCTTTTGAAACTCAACACAATAAAGCCCATATCAAACGAAGCGGTGAAAAAAATTACGGACAGCGCCGCGATATACTTCTTCGAGGAAGGACAGCGCTTCGGCGGAATCGGGGAAACCTTTGCGGACAAGCTCTTTAAATTCGGCTATACCGGCAAGTATTATCTTACAGCCGTGTCCGGAGAATTTCCGAAGCAGAACTCCATAAAAGGTCTTATGGCGCATTACGGACTCGACGAAGTGCATATAGTGCAGAAAATTCTTGAAGGAAGATCGGAATGACAGAGAAAAAAAGACTCGACCAATACCTTTTTGACAACGGCTTTTTTGAAAGCCGCGAGAAAGCCAAAGCGTCAGTCATGGCGGGATTGGTCTATGTGAACGGAATGAAAGCGTCGAAGCCCGGCGATACTGTCAAGCCCGATGCGTCTGTTGAAGTCAGGGGCGGAATGGAATTTGTCAGCCGCGGCGGTTATAAGCTCAAAAAGGCAATGCAGGTGTTCCCGATCTCGCTTCAAGGTAAGGTTTGTATGGACATAGGCGCGTCTACCGGCGGATTTACCGACTGTATGCTTCAAAACGGCGCGACAAAGGTGTACTGTATAGATGTCGGCTACGGACAGCTTGCATGGAAGATACGCAGCGACAGCCGTGTCGTAAATATGGAGCGCACGAATATAAGATATGTTACGCCCGATATGATAGGTGAGGGCGCGGATTTCGCGTCGGTCGATGTGTCATTTATTTCGTTGCGGCTCGTTTTGCCGGTGCTGTTTGAACTGCTCAAAGACAGCGGCGAAGGCGTGTGCCTTATTAAACCGCAGTTCGAAGCCGGCAGGGAAAAAGTCGGCAAAAAAGGTGTAGTGCGTGAAAAAAGCACGCATGTCGAAGTAGTAAATAACATAGTATCATTTGCACGGGAGTGCGGTTTCAAGGTTGCCGGACTTGATTTTTCCCCGATAAAGGGACCGGAGGGGAATATTGAATACCTGATGTATCTTTCGAAACACCCGGTTGACGAAGCGGAGATAAACGCAGCGGATATCGTTGAAGCGTCGCACGCCGAGCTTAATAAAACACAGGCTGTGAGCCTTACATAATACGGATAATACGGGAGGAGTAAAAATGAAGATCGCCGTTGTTCCGAATCTGACGCGTGAACGCGCGCTTGAAGTTACCGCGGCGGCGTGCCGTGAGCTTAAAGCTCTCGGTGCCGAGGTATTTTTTGAAGATGAGCTAAGACAATCGCTCAGCGGACTTGACGGGGCCGGTTTTTCCGAGCCGGAACGCCTTTTTGAGTCCTGTGATTTTATAATTTCCGTGGGCGGCGACGGCTCTGTTATGCGTGCAGCTAAAATTGCCGCGAAATACAGAAAAAAAATTCTCGGTATAAATGCCGGCAGACTCGCGTATCTTTGCGGACTCGATGCAGATGAAACCGGTTTGCTGTCACGGCTTTTAACGGGGGAGTATTTCGTTTGCAGAAGGATGATGCTCCGTGCCGGGCTTATCCGTGACGGAAAAAATGTAATGTCCGAAAACTGCCTTAATGATGTTGTTTTCGGCAGAGGCACCGATATTGCATTGTGTGAGGTTTCCGTCTGTGCCGACGGCAGACCGACAGCCGATTATATTGCGGACGGCGTCATAATCGCAACACCGACCGGCTCGACTGCTTATTCGATGTCGGCAGGCGGTCCGATTCTCGAACCAACCCTTGAAGCGGTGCTCGTAACTCCGATATGTCCGCATTCGCTTGTGTCGCGACCGTATATTTTCTCATCGGATGTTGTATTTGATATCCGCTGTACGCCCGTTAAAGCCGGGGCAAACACCGGATTCTCGTGTGACGGCGGCGAAACCGTTCCGTTAAAAAAAGGTGATATTGTGACCATCCGTAAATCAGACGCTTTTGTTGACCTTATTTCCATAAAGCCCGATAACTTTGTTGATGTTCTCAACCGAAAGACCGAGCTGAAAAAGTGAAAGGATTTGTTCTCATGAAAAAAAACAGACAAACCATTATTGCAGAACTCATTGAACAAAACAGTATCGGCACTCAGGAAGAACTGCTCGACAGCTTGTTGAAAATGGGTATAAATGTAACTCAGGCGACCGTATCGCGTGACATAAAAGAGCTTCGCATCGTCAAGCGCCCCGCGCAGGACGGCGAATATCGGTATTTTCTTCCTTCGCGTTCACCGGAGGAAAATTCACCGAAATATATGTCCATTCTTGTCGGCGCTGCAATAAGCACCGATGTTGCGGTCAATACGGTGGTTCTCAAATGCCATGTGGGAACTGCACAGGCAGCGTGCGCCGCGCTTGATTCGATAGGACTTGACGGAGTTGCGGGAACACTTGCGGGTGACGACACGATTTTTGTATTGTGCTACTCCGCTGCCTCCGCTGTTGCCGTCAGGAAAAAACTCGATTCTATTTTGGGACTGTAAAAAATGCTTAAAAATCTGCAAATTGAAAATATAGCCACCATTGAAAGGCTCTCCGTGGATTTTTCGGAAGGGCTTAATGTGCTTACCGGTGAAACCGGTGCCGGCAAATCGGTTCTTGTAGATTCAATAAATGCCGTAACCGGCGAAAAGACCTCGCGCGACCTCATAAGAACGGGTGAGGGCAGTGCCTGTGTGACTGCGCTGTTCGCCGATATATCTGAGGAGGTAAGAACGAAGCTCTCCGAAAGCGGAATCCCGTGCGAGGAGGACGGCACGCTTCTCATTCAGCGCCGTCTTTACCGCGACGGCAAAAATGCCTGCCGCATAAACGGAATGACCGTAACGGTGGGAATGCTCCGCGCAATAGCGTCGGCGCTTATCAATATCCACGGGCAGCGCGATAACCAGCAGCTGCTTGACCCGTCGCGGCATCTGTCCTTCGTGGACGATTATGCCGGGGACGAAGGCTTGAAGGCTGAATATTCAGCGGAGTATGAAAAGCTTTGCAGCATAAAATCAAAACTCAGATCACTTATGACGGACGAAGCTCAAAAGGCGCGTGAAGCCGATCTGCTGTCCTATCAGATAAACGAACTTGAAAATGCGGATATTCGTATCGGAGAGAAAAAGGAGCTCGACAAAAAAAAGAGTATACTTGAAAATTCGCAGAAGCTGAAAAATGCACTGTCCTCCGCACTTGCGTCACTGCTCGGTGAGGACGACAGGGCAGGTGCTGCCGGGCTTATTTCGGCGGCTGCCGGGTATGTCGGAGGTGTTACCGGCGCGGCACACGGACTCGAACCGGTATTCGATTCGCTGAATTCCGCATACGACACCGTGAATGAGATCGCCGTTGTAATAGACGATGTTCTCGGTCAGCTTGACGGTATCGGCGGCGATATAAACGAGATTGAAGAAAGACTTGATGTTCTCTATAAATTGTCGAAGAAGTACGGCGAAACGGAAGAAGAAATGCTCGATTTCCTCGACAGTGCAAGGGTTTCTCTTGACGGTATTACCCATGCGGAGGAGCAGAAAGAGAAGCTTGAAAAGGAGTATTCCGAGGTTCTCTGCCGTGCGGAGAAAAAGGCTGCCGAGCTGTCGTCAGTCCGCCGAAAAGCCGCAGCGTCACTTTGCACCGCAATTGAAAACGAGCTGCGCTTTCTCGATATGCCGCGCGTGCGTTTTATCACGGAAATAAAGGAAGTGCCGCTCTGCGAAAACGGCACGGATGAGATTCAGTTTCTCATTTCGGCAAACCCGGGTGAGGAGCCGAAGCCTCTCGGAAAAACTGCGTCCGGCGGCGAATTGTCGCGCGTAATGCTTGCCGTAAAAAATGTACTTGTAGGCTCTGACGGAGTGGGAACTCTCATTTTTGACGAGATCGACACGGGCGTGAGCGGCTCGGCGGCAGGAAAAATCGCCGTTAAGCTTGCAAGCGTTTCGCTTCGCACACAGGTTTTGTGCATAACACATCTTTCGCGTATCGCTGCTTTTGCGGACGAACACATCTTTCTTTCAAAGTCCGTTGAAAACGGAAAGACCTTTACCCGTGCAGAGATTCTTCCGCCCGATAAAAGAGCAGCGGAGCTGGCACGAATTACCTTCGGTGTCGATTTTACGCCGGTGCAGCTTTCCTCGGGTGAACAGATGATTGACGAGGCGAACACGGCGAAAGCCGAGCTCTTGAAGGAGAAAAGCAAAAAATAACGGCGGTATTCATAAAAAATCTAGGTAAACACACATTTTTTTGAGATTAGTTTTGTCATACTCACCCTTTTCGTTTGACAAAGTTTCGTGTATCAACTATAATTAAAATACAAAGTTAGAGAGGAAATGAAAAATGATCGCAGTAATTAAAACGATAATTTCGGTATTTATGGCTGTTACCTGCTTCTTCACTTCCGCATTTTTCGGAAAGTACGCCGGTAAGATCAAACCCGTAGACGAGGAAAATGTACGCCTTTCCTTTGCCACAATGTCGGATTCGCACCTTACCGATTCCGCCATTCGCGCAGGAATGCTCGAACTCGGCTTCTATGACCTTCAAAACGCCGAAAAGCAGCTTGATGCGCTTGTTTTTGTGGGCGATAACACCGACCACGGCTATTTGGAACAGTACGAGCTTTTCAAGAAAACCATTGCCAAGTACACTCCCGCCAGAGAGCTTCTTATGGCTGTCGGCAACCATGATACATGGACTGAGGACGAGAATGGCGAGGACGATGTCGTTCTCACAAAAGAATATTTCCTTAAATATGTCAAGGATATCACCGGCAGAGAGATCTCCGAGCTTTACTATACAACAGAGATAAACGGTTATACCTTTATCGTTCTCGGAAGCGAATCGACCCACACAGATGCTTACATCAGCCCTCAGCAGATAGCATGGCTCGAATCCGAAATGGCAAAGGCAGCCGGTAAGGGCAAGCCCGTATTTGTTATAAGCCACTGGCCCATAAACGGTTCTCACGGACTTCCCGGAACATGGGGCGAAATAGATCCCGATCCCGACGAGGGCGGATTCGGCGATCAGTCCAACGATATAGAGAATATCCTAAAAAAATACGACGATGTTTTCCTCATAAGCGGTCATATTCACTCCGGCTTTACCGCTCCCGGACAAGAGGGCGTGTACGGCTACCTCAGTGTTGAATCCGACGGCAGCTTCCATTCTATAAACCTTCCGTCCTATATGTATGTTTCAACACGCGGACGCGCTGCAAACGGAACGGGCTATGTTATAGAAGTTTACGATGATGAAGTGCTTGTCCGCGCAAGAAGCTATTCTGCCGGCGTGTGGTATACTCTTTACGATTATGAGATACCCCTCAGCACCGCAGAAGGAAATCCCGGCAGACTCAACGGAGATCACATTTGCTGACAACCGCACATTAAACTGTATAAAAACTCACGGATTGCGTATTTCGGAACGCTTTCCGTGAGTTTTTTTTGGTAAAATTGTCAACTTTGAATTGACAGAAGCGAACTGTAATATTACAATAATATATATAACTCGACAGGAGCGATACAATGAAAAAGAAAACTTCATCTGCGCCTCCCGCGCTTCGGCATCCGAATGCTATCGGAGTCAAAGAGGGCTTAGGGTATATGTTCGGAGATATCGGCAATCTTTTGGTATTGACCTTTATTTCCACATTCCTTAAAGTGTTCTATACAGACTCGCTTTTTTCCGGATTCATGTCGGACGAAGCGTCGAGAGAACGCGTTATGAACGATATCACGGTTCTGTTCCTTGTCACAAGGCTCTGGGACGCGATCAACGACCCGTTGTGGGGACTTATTGTTGACGCGCGCCGTCCGAAGCCCGAAGGCAAGTTTCGTCCGTACATAAAAGTCGTCGCCATTCCGCTCGTGCTGTCCTGTATCCTGTGCTTTATGAATCTGCACAAGATAATTGACAGCTACATAGTGCTTCTTATTTTTGCATATATTTCTTATACGGCTTTCGGAATGCTCTATACCGGAATGAATATTCCTTACGGTTCGCTTGCATCCGTTATAACCGACGACCCCAAGGGAAGAACTTTGCTTTCGACCTTCCGTTCAATCGGTGGCGGAGTCGGCGGTGCTCCCGTTCAGCTTGTCGGTCAGCTTATAATTTACAAAAAGACCCTTAACGCTGCCGGAGAGAAAATCTCGGCGTTCGACGGCGAAAGAGCGTTCATGCTTGCCGTTGTGTTCTCGGTTCTCTCGGCAGCCGCGTATTTCTTCTGCTACAAGTCCACCAGGGAGCGTGTTTTAAGCCCTGTTCAGGAAAAGAAAAAGATAGACATAAAGCTTACATACGGCTCGCTGTTCAAGAGCATTCCGTTCCTGACTGTTATGATCTCCGGTATTCTTATTAGCGGACTGCTTCAATACGGTTCCTTTAACCAGTATCTGTTTAAGAACTATTTCGGTGAATCGAACCTCTCGATTCTCAATACGATATGCACATATGCGCCCATGGCGGCGCTCATACTGTTTATGCCGAAGCTCGTTGAGAAGTTCGGTAAAAAAGAGCTTTGCGTTTTCGGACTCGTTATCGCGTCCGCAGCAAGCATTGTAAATGCAGTATTTCTTCCCGGAAAAGGAGTATACTTTACAATGCAGGCTCTCACCGGTTTCGGTTATTCGTTCATGAGCATAACAAACTGGGCTATCGTCATGGATGTTATCGACTATCAGGAGCTTAAAACCGGAGTCAAAAACGAGAGCGCAATATACGCCGTTTACACCTTCGCGCGTAAGCTCGGTCAGACAATTGCCGATTCCGGCGGAATGCAGCTTCTTAAATTTACGGGATACAGCGACAAGGTCAAAAATGAAGTTTCAACCGCAAAAGGCTCGGTAGGACACAATATTTACCGTATATGCACTATCGTACCTGCTGTTGTCTATACGCTTATTCTTATTCTCACGGCTGTTTATCCGCTCTCCAAAAAGAAGCTCGCTCCGATGAACGAGGAGCTTATGAAGCGCAGAGGTGAAAGAATGCAGGCGGCAGACGACGCTGCCGCAGCCGAAAGCTGAGGAAAAATATGCAGATAACATTAAATCCCAATAAGGAAATTGTTGATACCGTTAAGGAGGGTCTTAAAAGAACCGGAGGGTACTGCCCATGCCGCCGCGACAGAACGGATGACAACAAATGTATGTGCCGTGAGTTTCGCGAACAGATAAAAGACCCGAATTTTGAAGGCTATTGCCATTGTATGTTGTATTACAAAAAGAAATAAAGGAGTGACTCATATGGCTGAAATAACCGTTACAAATGATAATTTTCAGAACGAGATAATGGATTCCGACTTACCCGTTCTTATTGATTTTTGGGCTTCATGGTGCGGTCCGTGCAAGATGATCGCACCGATCGTCGAGGAAATCGCGGAGGAATACGACGGCGTTATAAAAGTCGGAAAAGTCAATGTTGACGAGGAACCGTTTTTGGCAGCTCAGTTCGGCGTCGTAAGCATTCCGACACTGATTGTTATAAAAGACGGCCGTCAGGTAAACAGCGCGGTCGGATACCGCACAAAAGAGGATATTATAAAGCTCCTGAATGTATAATTGTGTGCTTTTAATAAAATAATTAAGCGTTATTTAAACAAACAGGTGCATTATAATATATGAAGATATCACTGGTTGCCGTTTAACTCGCAGCGTGAAAGAAAAGCAAGATATTGTATGATGCGGTATGTGTTTTCGGTATAAAAACATCAACTGTGCCGAGATTTACCTCAAATGTCTTTGTTTCGGTTTTCCGCATTCTTGCTTTATTCTGCGCTGTTTCGCCAATTTTTCGGTACACCCGGGCTGTACCGCAGGTGAAAAAATTGGCTTTAAGGCGGTGACCTAAAAGTGCTGTCGGCGGTCGGGTGAGTCGTTCTTTTTGTTGAGTATTTTTTACATTACGGAATAAAAGGTAGGACTTAATGAAAAGTTTTAATGAACACTTGACATTAACAGCACGAAGTGGTATAATTTATCGAAATGAGGGGAGCAAATCCCCGGAAAAGTAAGGGTGTAAAAAATGACAGAAGCAAGAGAAATTTTGACAGAAAGAATGGCAGAAAATTTGCCCGTTCTTCGCAAAAAGCTTAAACTTTCGCAAGAGGGTCTTGCGGACATTATAGGCAGCAGCAGATACACTGTTATGCTTATTGAAACCAAAAAGCGCAGAATGACATGGAGCACATACATGGCTCTCGTTCTCCTTTTTGACAGAAATCCGGATACTTCAATGCTGCTTAAAGCATTTAATATCTATACCGAGGAGCTTGACGCTTATCTCAGACGCGAACCCGGTTCCGTTATGTAAGTAAAATGCGCTTGCCCGGTTTCCGTTGTGTAAACAACGACGGAATATCAGCGTAAAATGTAAATTGACAGCCTGTGCGGTTATTCTCCGACCGCACAGGCTGTTTTCGTTTCGTATAAAGTTTTTTTTATTTCGGAGTATTGCCGAGCTCCGTTGCCCCGTGTTTTTTTGTATTTGTAAGATATTGTTCCCCTGATTCGCATTAGCCTATGAGAATCAATTTTTATTAAAAGTATAGACTTTTTTTTCTTTACAGTGTAAAATATAGATGAGAAAAATGAGCGGAGGGAAAACGATGAAAAAAACAAAAAAACTCATATCTGTTTTGCTTGCCTGTGTTATCACCGCCGTGTCGCTTACGGCAATTGCGTGTGCGGCAGGCACTTCCGATGATTATGTGATAAAATCTCCGTATGAAGCGATGAACAGCAGCGAGTACAAGGCGTATAAGGGTAGCCTGCACACGCATTCTTCCGTTTCGGACGGCAACGAAACCTTTCGTAATATGATTTACGGTGCGTATGAGCAGGAATATGATATTCTTGCTTTTTCGGAACACGGCATTACCGGCAGAGAGTGGAACAAAACACCGTTTATCCGTCCGCTTTATCTCTATCAGTACGCTGCCGGCAATGATAAAAAATGTCTTACGGACGAAGAATATAACGCGATTACACAAGGCAGTGCCGCCTTGTCGTCAACCGGTGAAGTGCGCGGCAGAGGAATGCTGTGTGTTCCGGGTGCTAACGAGCTTAACGGCGTTACCGTTTCGAAAAGCCATGTCAACGGGTACTTTCTGCCCGAAAATGCAGCGAATATGGAATGGGGCTTTGAAAACGGGTACGATTACGCACTTTCGCTTGTCGAAAAGTACGGCGGCATATCGCATATTAATCATCCGAGTGATTTTCTTGATACCGGAACCGATGAATCTGTTGTTTCCGACCCGAAAAATGTCAAGTTCTTTGCCGACTTTCTTTTAAGGTACGATTCATGCCTCGGTATTGAAGCGGTCAACGGTTTCACTTCTCTTTCGCGGTACGACAGAATACTGTGGGATAATCTTCTCATGGAGTGTCTGCCTTACGGAAAAACGGTTTACGGCTTTGCCGGACCCGACGCGCATGATATCGGAAGGCTGAATTCGTGCTATATGTATTTTATGATGAACGAGCTTTCGCTTGACGCACTCAGAGAATGTCTTGAAACCGGTGCTTTCTTCGGAGCGACGCACACGGTCTGTGCCAACACCGTTATCGGTCCCGAACAGGATCTGAATGCTCCGGCAGGCGTTAACCAGCCGCTGGCAAAGGTCAATTCAATAACCGTAAAGAATCATACTATAACTATCGACGCGGAGAATACATCATACATCAACTGGATCGCCAACTCAAAGGTGATAGCCCGCAGTGATATCAACGGGGACGGCACGGTTGAACTGAACCTTGACGACTGCAATACCGATGGTATGCTCTATGTCCGCGCGGAGCTTTATAACGAAAACGGACTTCTGTTTACTCAGCCCCTTACAATTGACCGCGGAGAAGCGCCGTTGGAGTATAAAAACGAAAAGACGATTTCGCAAAAGCTCTTGTTCGCAATAGAAAGCTCCCGTATAGTTGTCCTTATCAAAAAGCTTGTTTCGCTGCTCGTCAAGAAAATCGGCTGCGGAATGTAAATAACGCTTTTTATTTAAGTCTTTTGTGTAGGTATTTTGAGTGTAGAACGCTGCCGAGTCGGCACTCAACAGCACACTGCGGCAAACTCGCAGCGCCGGACATTTGCCGCGTTTTTCGTTGGTTACAGTTTTATATTATGAATAACGGAAGGAGAGCCTTTCATGAAACAGATGTTCTTAAAAATATTATCCGTAATTATTTCATTTATTTCGCTTGTGGCTTCACAGACGCATAAGCCGACCTTTCCCGACCCGTCTAAAAAAATCGATCTGTCAAAATTCACCATGACATTCAACGATGAATTTGACGGCGAACTTGACCGCAGCGTATGGGGCGGTCACTATACCTACGGCACAAATTCCTCCGTCCGCCGTGGTTCGTATTGGAATAATTATCTTGCTCACACCGAGGACGGAAACCTTATTATCCCCGTAAAATATCTTGAAAACGGAATAGGCGGCACGGGTGCTGGCTGGTATACCGCCGGTCTTGATACCTCGGCAAGAGAGGAAGGCGCAAAAGGCTTTTCACAGAAGTACGGCTATTTTGAGGTGCGCTGCATTCTTCCCAAGGGCAGCGATCTTTGGAGCGCTTTCTGGATGATGAATGAACAGGTTGTCAATGTTGACGGCTCCGGGCAGGACGGTACAGAGGTCGATATCATGGAGAGCGCATTCTACGGCAGAAAACCGTTTAACAATGTGATCTACTGCAATCTCCATTATGACGGCTACGGCGAAGAACACAAGGGTAAGCAGGTCGCGAGGGTCTATGTAAAAGGCAATCCTTACGAGGAATTTAATACATACGGTATCGAGTGGAACGAAAACGAGTATATATTCTATGTTAACGGAATGGAGTATGCCCGCAGCGATTTCGGCGGAGTATGTCAGAATCCTCTTTATCTTATTTTGTCCGTTGAAATGAGCGGGAAGGACGCAGTTACCGATCAGCGTGACAAAAACGGAGCCGAAACGCAGTTCGTTGTCGATTATGTAAGAGCATACCAGTACAACGAGCTTGTCGGCGAATAACACATTACAGCAGTCGGAGCGGAATTCTTTGCCCCGATGAAAAAACAAAACAGTAAAACGGTGCATTGCAGATAAGTGAGAGCAATGCGCCGTTTGTTTGTTGTTTTATTATAAATAAAACTCTTTCATATCATCGAGCCGCAGGAGAACAGGGGAGTTATCCGGCACACCGACATCGATATCAATCCATGTTTCTGTCTTTAATATCTTACCGTCGTATTCGCTGCCGTAAAAATCTGTCGGGGTATGACCGAAAACCGTAATGATATCATCAAAATATTTTTGCGAAATATCGGGACTTTTTGTCGTAAGCTCTTCGGCGGTATAGTCGCCGAGTTTTTTCGATTTGTCAAAGTTGTCAAGACCCGCGTGAACAAGCAGAAAATCCTTGCCGCCGGCGTTCACCATTTCATAGGGAAGCGCTTCACTGAGATAATCAAGTATATCGTTAACCGACTCGGGGGAGGTTTCGTTGAGTTCCTTTAATGCTTTCAGCGTTACATCCCCGCCGTTCGCCATATACTTTTTTAAGTGCATCATTTGTTCCGGTGTGAATTTTGCCGCACTCTGAGCGCCTGAATCAAAGACAAATGCGCAGCTGAGGAGCATTGACTCGTGTTCGCCGAGGATAAGCTCCATATTGTCGCGCATCATTATCCACGAGAGAAGCTCGATGCCCCCGTCATTTTCCCTGTCGATAACATCGCCGAGGATGTAGAGCCAATCGTCGTTTGTAAAATGGGCTTTTTTCAACAGAGCAATGAAGTCATTTTTTGGAAGTCCGTGCAGGTCGGAGGTTACATAAATTGCCATAATAAGATCTCCTTTTCGGTAATAATCAGTCAATCTTGATTTTGAAGCAGAGAGGCATATCATCTTTTATAGGTGTTGAGAGCTTGATTTTCAGTGCCTTCGCGTCATGCGTCCACTTGATTTTTGCGTCGGGGTGTCCGAGAAGCTCGATTCCGCGAATATCGTACCTTATGCCGTCATTTCTGTATCCTAGTGACTTAATTGTGAATTCTTTTCTCGGTTTGTTTGACATCGGGAAAACATAAATTTTCCCTGTTTTGTATGTAAACCGGTAGTCGCGCAGTCCGTAGAGCAGGTTGTCATTGAAGGCTTTGTTGTCCTTTTCGGTTCCCTCGCCGTAAACGGTGAACGGCTCGCTGCCGTAAATTGCTTCACCGCAACAGGAGAGCCATTCTCCGAGCTTTAATAACACTTCCTTTTCCTCGTCACACACGGTGCCGTCCGCTTTCGGACCGACATTGAGCATAAAGCAGCCGTTCTTTGAAACGACATCAATTAAATTCGCGGCGCAGTTGTAAGCGCTTTTGAATTCATTGTTTTCGGTGTATCCCCAGGAATTCTTGGCAATCGCCGTGTCGCACTGCCATGTTTCGCGCGCAATTCCGTTTATCTGCCCGCGTTCGACATCAAATACTGCGGTGCCTTGCATCATGCAGCCGTTTTTGTAGAAAACAACAGGCGAAATTCCCCACTCGTCACATCTGTTGTAGTAATATGCGAGGAATTTTCTTATATAGGGCTTGAATTCGCTTTGGTATATCCACCAGTCGAAATAAACGCCCCAGGGTTTGTTTTTGTCTATCATTTCACAGGCAGAGGCAAGCCAGTCACGCAGCCAGTATTCGGGCGCTTCAATGCCGTCCTCGTGACCGGGACGCGAATTATCGTGATCCATAGACATACACGGTCCGTACAGATCGCGGTACTTTTCGCCGTGTGCCTCGCTTCCGGGAACATTTTCAAGTGCGCCGTTTAAAAACCAAAGGTGTTCTGCGCGGTGGTTGGAGCAGAAAAACTTCAACCCTTTTTTCTCGAAGGCGGCGTGTAGCTCCGCTTGATAGTCATGCCCCGTTAATTCGTAGGTGTTCCATCTGTTGAGTTCGCTGCGGTACATTTTTATACCGTCGTGATGCTCGCTTACCGGCATAATGTGTTTTGCGCCGCTTTTGTAAAAAAGCTCCGCCCACTCGTCCGCGTTGAATTTATCGGGATGAAAGCGCTCGACTATCGTTCTGTAATCGCCGTTTTCTCCGAGATTTTTAACGCGCCATTCCCAGCTGGGCGTGCCTTTTTGATACATTTCACGAGGAAACCACTCGCTTTGAACAGCCGGAACGGAGTAACATCCCCAGTGGACGAACAGTCCGAATTTGTTTTCTTTGTACCAATCGGGAATTTTATATTGCGACAGGCTTTCCCATGTGTCTTTGAATTTGCCGTTCGCGATAACCTCGTCTATTTTTTCTATGTAGTTGTCAATAGCGCTCATATAATAATATCCTTTCACCGAAAAAAGTAAAAAATATATTGTAAAGTCCGATGCAGTTATGATAACATATACGAAGTGCGGTGTCAAACCCGTGTTCAAGAAAACGGAGGGGTACCATGAAGGATTTCATTAAAGCTGCGGCTCATGTTAAGCCCGATGAACGGCAGCTGCGCCTTATAACGCAGACGCCGTTTTATGCATTTATTCATTTTAGTCCGAACACATATACGGGACTTGAATGGGGGACGGGCAGGGAAAGCTGTGACATATTCAACCCCGCGGAACTTGATTGCGACGAGTGGTGCGAGGCGATCGTCTCTGCCGGAATGAAAGGTGTTGTTATAACCGCGAAGCATCATGACGGGTTCTGTTTGTGGCAGACGAAGTACACCGACCACAGCATAAAAAGCAGTCCGTACAAAAACGGCAAGGGCGATATCGTCCGCGAGCTTTCAGATGCCTGCCGCAGGCACGGCTTAAAGTTCGGGTTTTATCTTTCCCCGTGGGACAGAAATTGCCCTCTTTACGGAACTCCCGAATATAACGATTACTATAAAGCTCAGCTTACAGAGCTTTTAACGGGCTACGGCGAAATATTCCATGTCTGGTTTGACGGCGCGTGCGGAGAGGGTGCAAACGGCAAAAAACAGGAGTATGACTTTGACGGTTATTTTGAACTTATCCGCCGCTATCAGCCCAATGCCACGATTTTTAACGACAGAGGAATAGTGCGTTGGTGCGGAAACGAGAGCGGCACCGCTCACTATGCGGAGTGGTCCGTCGTGCCGTCGGAACTTTGTCCGTACTGCGAGGTGCAGACCGGTCCCGGACCCTTTGCCGGTAGCCTTGCCTATATGTATAATACCGATATGAATATAGGCGCACTGAGTAACATAATGTACTCGAAGGGACTTGTTTTTGCTCCGTCGGAGGTCGATATGTCGATTCGCGACGGCTGGTTTTATCATCCCGAAGAAGAACCGCATTCGCTCGACAGACTTTTTGATACATATCTTAATTCTGTCGGTTCAAACACGACTTTTATTCTCAATATTCCGCCCATGCCGAACGGCAGATTTGACAAGAGAGATATTGCAAGACTTAAAGAACTCGGCGACAAAATAAAGAGCGAATTTGCGGTAAATCTCGCCGAAAAGGCGGCAGTGACGGTTACACCTTACTGCGGCAGCGATACACAGACTGTTCTTGAAATCGATCTGCGCAAAAAATGCAGCGTACGATATGTTGATTTCTGTGAGAAAATTGCCGAAGGGCAGCGCATAGAGAGCTTTATCATACAGACCCCCGACGAGTACGGCACATGGTGGAACCGCGCCTTCGGGACAACGGTAGGTGCGAGAAAAATCGTGCGGCTCGAAAACATAGAAACAGACAAGATAAGAATCTTTATTACATCGTCACGCGATACACCGCTGATTGATGAAGTGAAAGTATATTGATTATTTCGGAGGAAGAGCAAATGAAAACATCAACGGAAATCGGTTCGTCCGCACTCATCGTCGGCAACGAAAAGGCGGTCGAGCTTGTCGCAAAAGCCGGCTTTGACGCATGGGATTTTTCCATGTTTGACATTACAAAGTACGACAGAGAAAACAAACGACTTGTCCACAACGACCATCCCGTGTTCGGTCCGAATTACATTCAGTATGCGAGAAACCTTAAAAAGATAGGACTTGACAACGGTATCGTCTGCAATCAGTCGCACGCGCCTTATCCGCCGTGCTTTGATAACAGCATGGACATAATGAAACGCGCGATAGAGTGTACCGCCGAAGCGGGCGGAAAGATATGTATTATTCATCCGGCACATACCTATACGGTTCAAGAAAACACGGAAATGTACGAAAAGCTCCTGCCTTTTGCAAAGCAGCATGGCGTTAAAATAGCAACCGAGAATATGTTCAGCTGGGACAAGGAAAAGGATGAGGCTTCTCCGGCTGCCTGTTCAGATGAAAAGAGCTTCAATGCCCTTATAAACAGCGTGAACGACCCGTATTTCGTCGCCTGTCTTGATATCGGTCACTCCGAAATGCGCGGACTCAATACTTCTGCCGAGAAAATGATACACACCCTCGGTGACAGCATTCAGGCTCTTCATATTCACGACAACGATAAATGGCACGACTCGCACCAGATACCCATGTCGATGAAAATCGACTTTATTAAAGTAGTCAAAGCACTTAAAGAGATAGGCTACAATGGATATTTTACGCTTGAAAGCGACTCTTATTTAAACGGACGAACCGCAGACACTCTTTTTGATGGACTCTGTGATATGCAGCGCACCGTCCGTCGTCTTGCGGATATGTTTGAAGCCGACTGAAAAACAAATACATACTTTTCGAAAAGCCGTATTTTATTTTTGCGGCTTTTTTTGTTTGCCGCCTTTTGCTTTCGATTTTAATTCTTTCGTGCTGCCGTTTGCTTTTTTTCTGTTTTGCATATGCTGCCGTCTTTCGTTTTCGTAAGGCTGTTATTCGTTATTTTTAATTTTTGCCTTCAACATCTCATTTGTTTTTTTTGCCGTATTTTTTTATTTATTCTGCGAAAGATATATCCGTGAAAGGATTTGATTTTGCAGTGGGAAAAAACAAAAAAATAAAAACGGAAGCGGAAATTAAGTATGATAAAAAAGTCAAAGAGGTTTCCCCCGGTTCACCTATCGTAAAAGACTGCGCGAAGGCATTTTTCTTCGGCGGACTTATTTGTCTTATCGGCGAAATGCTGTTCAATTTATACAAAAGTCTCGGAGTTTCCGAGAAAAACTGCGCTGCCGGTGTTTCCGTTACTTTGATCGTCATAACAGCCGCATTGACCGGCATCGGTGTGTTCGATAAGATCGCAAAGCACGCCGGAGCGGGTACTGTTGTTCCTATAACAGGATTTGCGAATTCAGTCGCTGCGCCTGCAATAGAATTTGCTACGGAAGGGCATATAACCGGCACTGCGGTAAAAATGTTTTCGATTGCCGGACCGGTTATTGTATACGGCAGTGCGGCAGCGTCGCTCTACGGGCTTATTTATTATTGCTTTTGCAGGGGGTGAACAAAAAAATGAAGAAAAGGGTTATTGACCTTATAACAATGCCGGTTATTGTCGGTGCTGCCGGAGTTGTCGGAAAAACGGAGGGGGAAGGTCCTCTCTCTCAGCATTTTGACTACATTTTTACAAACGACGGAATGGGGGAAAGCACATGGGAGTCTGCCGAAAAAGCTCTCTGCAAAAAAGCAATGGATATTGCAATAGTAAAAAGCGGTTTGACGCCGTCCGATATCGAGATAGCTTTCGGCGGTGACCTTGTCAACCAGTGTACTCCGAGTGCCTTCGGCATGAAAGACTTCAATATTCCTTTTGCCGGGCTTTTCGGGGCTTGTTCTACCTTTGCGCTCGGTTTGGCTCTTGCCGCACTTACGGTCGACAGAAATATTTACGACTATGCGGCGGCGGAGGCCTCCTCGCATTTCTGTTCTGCGGAAAAACAGTTCAGAATGCCGCTTGAATACGGCTCTCAGCGTCCACCCACGGCGCAGCGTACTGTTTCGGGCGCGGGTACCTGCATTCTCGGAAACGCATTTGAGGGTGTGTGCGTAAAGAAAGTAATGATCGGCAAGATTTGCGACAGGGGAGTAACCGACGCTACAAACTTCGGTGCGGTAATGGCTCCTGCCGCGGTTGACACGGCTGCGGCATTCTTGCAGGAAACAAATACTTCGCCGTCCGATTACGGAATGATACTGACAGGCGATCTCGGTAAGGTCGGCAGTGAGCTTATGACGCAGCTTCTCAAAGAAGAATACTCTATTGATATCTCCGGCGTGCAGGCGGATTGCGGCAATCTCATTTTCGACGCTGCCGCGCAGGATGTTCATTGCGGCGGTTCGGGCTGCGGCTGTTCGGCAAGTGTGGTTGCCTCATATATACGAAAACAAATATTAAACGGAGAAACCGATAATGTTCTGTTTATCGGAACAGGCGCACTGATGTCGCCCCTCAGCGCATTACAGGGTGATACCGTGCCCGGAATTGCCCACGCCGTTCTTTTGTCGAAGAAAGGATAATATATATGAAAAATCAACTTGTCTTAAACGCCATTTCGCGTGATGTGCGCTTGATAAATTTTGCCGGAAAGACCGTTAAAACTGTGAAATTTATAAGCGCCGCAGTCGGTGTAGCCGCCGCTGCCGTTACGGTGATGGATATCGTGAGAATCATAAAAAAGTAAACGGCTGCAGTTCGCAAATAAACTGCCGGATTCCGTAAATTTGTTTTGTTACGATGGGGAATCCGACAGTTTTTTTATTTTTAAAAAGGCGAAACTATTATCAAAGAGCAGTGTTGAAGTATTGTTTTAACAGTGAATCCGCGCGTCCTTCCGTGGTGTTTACGCATTCCGACTCACGCTGATCGCCGAAAAGAGCTTCGTCCGTTATTTTTTCGGCGGAAAGGTCGGATAAAACGAGATCGCACAAGCCGGAGGACTTCCCGCCGTCCGGATGTGTAGCCAAAAGATATTTTTTTACGCACAGCGAGAAGAAGTCGGAAAAGAAATTTTCATTTTCATCGCCGATGCTTTCAGCTTCCTCCGACAGCTTTATTATTGCGCGCAGCGTTGTAAGAACAGACGGCTTTCTGTCGGTTTGCAGCTCCGCTCCGTCCGTCAATGCGTCCGTCTTTTTTGCCGAGCTTGCGCCGAGCATATAATCGGTGGAAACATTGTAGTATTCAGCTGCTTTTACTGCAAAGTCAAGGTGACATTCCCGTATTCCTTTTTCGTAATGCGATAAAAGTGCCTGAGATATTCCTAAATCGGCGGCAGCCTGCTTTTGTGAAAGACCGGCATTTTGCCTCAGTAAAAGAAGCTTTGAAGAAAATTCGGCGCTCATATTCGTTACCTCTTGATTATTGATTGATTTGGTTGTATACTTGTTATAAATGCATACTGTCCTTCGTCGTATTGCGACACTGGCGGACAATACAGCATTGCAAAGTAAATTATACTATATGTATAACTTAATGTCAACAATTCAAATTGCAGAGGTTAAAATGAAAACTTTCAAAATACATTTGATTAGACACGGTCTCTCAGAGGGCAGCACGGAGGGCAAATACATTGGTCAGACAGATGTTATGCTTACGGATGAAGGCATAAAACAGCTCAAAGACCTGAAAAGCCGCGCTATTTATCCTCGCGCCGATGTTGTTATCACCAGTCCAATGAACAGGTGCATAGAAACGGCAAAAATTCTCTATCCCGATTCAAAGCCGCTTATTTTAGACGGGCTTAACGAGTATGATTTCGGTGAATTCGAGAACCAAACGGCGGACGAGCTGCGTACCGACCCGGCTTTTACCGAATGGCTTTCCGGCAAAGCGGACGCAGGCGCACCGTACGGAGAAACGAACGAAGCGTTTCAGAAACGCGTTTGCAGCTGTTTTTTTGAGCTGGTTTCGGGGCTTATAAAAACGGGTGTGGGTGATACTGCGGTCATCACACACGGCGGTGTTATAATGACGATCATGCAGATGTTTGCACTTCCCGAACGCCCCATGCACGAATGGCTTACCCCGAGCGGCTGCGGATATACGCTTGTAGTTACGCCGTCGATATGGTCCAATACAGGTAAATGCGAGGCGCTTTACGAAGTGCCCACAGTGCCGGACGGTGACGACGAAGAGGAAGAAGATGAGGTCAACTGGGATATTCCCATTGACCCGGCGGAATTTGAAGGCTTTTATACACCGGAGGAGGATAACCAATGATCACACAGGAAAAAATTGAAAGAATAAACGCTCTTGCGAGAAAATCGAAGGCAGCCGGTCTTACTCCCGAGGAAAAGGAGGAACAGGCGACTCTCAGGCAGGAGTACATAGACGCATATAGAGCGTCGCTTCGCAGTCAGCTTGACAATACCGTTCTTCTTCGCCCGGACGGAACAAAACAGAAGCTTACAGACCTTAAAAAGAAAAAATCCGACGAAAACGACTGAAAAAATTTCAGACTCGGAAAAAGATTGATTTAAAAGAATGAAAAAGAAGAAGCCGACCGAAAAGCCGACTTCTTTTTTGATTTATCATTGGAGAGCCGTTATATAAAAGCTCTCTTCTTATTTTTTACGCACCGGTGGTAGATGTGGTTTTGAGTGTGACATCGTGGTAGCCGCCCTCAACAATGCTCGTTGCCGAAACAAGTGTGAGCTTTGCGTTTTCGTGCAGCTCCGGTATCGATAGCACGCCGCAGTTGCACATGGTCGATTTCACTTTGTAAAGGCTCTTTTCGACATTGTCATGAAGGGAACCGGCATATGTTACATATGAGTCAACGCCTTCTTCAAACGAGAGCTTTGTGCTGCCGCCGAGGTCGTAGCGCTGCCAGTTGCGCGCTCTGTTGGAGCCTTCGCCCCAGTATTCCTTAACATATGCGCCGTTTATAAAGAGTTTGTTTGTGGGGCTTTCGTCAAAGCGTGCAAAATATCTGCCGAGCATTACGAAGTCTGCCCCCATTGCAAGAGCAAGGGTGATATGATAATCGAAAACGATTCCGCCGTCGGAGCAGACGGGGATATATATTCCCGTCTTTTCATAGTATTCATTGCGTGCTTCGACTACATCTATAAGGGCGGATGCCTGACCGCGTCCGATACCCTTTGTTTCACGCGTTATGCATATCGAACCGCCGCCTATTCCGACCTTTATAAAATCGGCACCGGCTTCGGCAAGGAATAAAAATCCATCTTTGTCGACAACATTTCCCGCGCCGACTTTAACGGTGTCGCCGTATTTTTCTCTGATGAATGCGATGGTGTTTTTCTGCCAGCAGCTGTATCCTTCGGAGGAGTCGATGCACAATACATCTGCGCCGGCATTTACGAGTGCGGGAACGCGCTCCGCATAGTCGCGAGTGTTGATACCTGCACCGGTCATAAAACGCTTGTCGCTGTCGAGAAGCTCATTGGGGTGTTTTTTATGCGAGGAGTAGTCCTTGCGGAAAACGAAGTACATCATGTTTCCTGCGCTGTCTATTATCGGAAGGGAGTTGAGCTTGTGTTCCCAAATGATATCGTTTGCTTCTTTGAGTGTGGTTTCAGCCGGGGCGGTTATCAGCTTTTCGAGGGGCGTCATGAATTCCGATACTTTAATGTCCGGAGCCATTCTGCTCACGCGGTAATCTCTGCTGGTGACGATGCCGAGGAGCTTTCCGGTAGGAGAGCCGTCGGCGGTCACGGCGACCGTTGAGAAACCGTTTTTTTCCTTTAATGCGAGAACATCAGCAAGAGTGTTGTCGGGCGTGAGGTTTGATGCACTTACAACAAAGCCTGCCTTATAGCCTTTGACGCGTGCAACCATTGCTGCTTCGTCCGCAATGCTCTGTGAACCGTAAATGAATGACATTCCGCCTTCCTTTGCCAGTGCGATAGCGAGTGTATCGTTCGAAACCGACTGCATTATGGCAGAAACCATAGGTATGTTGAGTGAAATAGAAGGTTCTTCGCCTTTTTTATACTTAACAAGCGGTGTTTTGAGAGAAACATTGTCCGGAATACATTTTTCGGAGGTGTATCCGGGAATGAGAAGATATTCGCTGAAAGTGTGTGAGGGTTCTGTAATAAAAGTTGCCATGTGTTCAACCGCCTTCCCGATTTTTTTGATATATTTTGGTCA
This sequence comes from Clostridiaceae bacterium, assembly GCA_016297645.1. GTDB lineage: Bacteria > Bacillota > Clostridia > Oscillospirales > Acutalibacteraceae > RUG806. The sequence continues at coordinate 9,942 of JAEDGF010000011.1, read as the reverse complement.
TTTTAACACAAACGGCTTGCGCGGTCAATCATGAATTTAATAAAAACAGGTTTCCGTAAAAACATGGAAAATTTTTTGAACAACTTTGTTTTCGCGTGTTCATTTTCCAAATCAAAAATAATATTTCTATTGCGGGTTTTCCGATATTATGTTAAAATAAAACAAAAGTCCGTTTGTTAAGCAAAGGAGAATCTGCAATGCGTAAGTTTATCGACCTGAACTTTAATTGGAAATTTACGGAATCCTTTACGGAGGAAATGACCAAACCGTCGTTTGATGATTCATCTTTCGAAAAAGTTGACATTCCGCACACGGTAAAGGAACTCCCTTATAACTATTTTGATGAAAAAAGCTATCAATTCATAAGCTGCTACCGTAAACAGTTCAAGCTGCCGTCCGAGGCTTTTCAGAACGACAGGCGTATATTCATAAATTTTGCCGGAGCTGCGAACTATGCCCGCGTATTTCTTAACGGGAAATTTGTCGGCGAACACAAGGACGGTTACACACCGTTTCGTCTTGAAATAACCGGATTTTGCAACAAATCAAATAATACGCTTGCCGTTATGATAGATTCTACCGAGCGCAGCGATATGCCGCCGTTCGGCAACATGGTGGACTATCTGTGCTACGGCGGTATTTACAGAGAGGTTTCTCTCGAAATAACCGAAAAGACATATATTGAAGATGTATTTGTCAAGACTCCGGAGGCTTTGAATCCGGAAAAGACGGTTGAAGCCGATATCACTTTCAGCGATTCGGCAAAGGGCAGCTATACAGTTGAGCTTCTCGACGGCGAAAAGTGCCTTAAAAAGAGAACCGCCGAGTTTGAGGGCAAAGTTATCAGAGCACGCATGAAAGTAACGGGGGTGGAGCTGTGGGATATCGATTCTCCCAAACTCTACACTCTCAGAATTTCGTTCGGTTCGGATGTATTCGAACGCCGTTTCGGTTTCCGTGAAGCGAAGTTTACCCGTACCGGTTTTATGCTCAACGGCAGGAAAATCAAGCTTGTCGGACTTAACCGTCACCAGAGCTATCCCTATGTCGGCAATGCAATGCCTGCTTCCGCACAGAAAGCGGACGCCGATCTTCTTAAATACCGTCTCGGCTGCAACTTCGTAAGAACGGCGCATTATCCCGATTCCGTTCATTTTATCGACCGCTGCGACGAAATAGGACTGCTTGTGTTCACCGAAATGCCCAGCTGGCAGTATCTCGGCGAAGGCGAGTGGAGAGATGTTTGCCTTGAAAATGTCAAAGCCATGGTAAAGCGCGACCGCAGCCACCCGTGTATTGTTCTTTGGGGTGTTCGTGTCAATGAAGGCGGCGATTGCGATGAGTTTTATGCAAAAACAAATGCGGCGGCTCACGCACTCGATCCCACTCGTCAGACAGGCGGCGTGAGAAATTTCCCCCGCAGCCATCTGCTTGAAGATGTTTACACCTTTAACGATTTCTCGCACTCCGGTTCATTTATAAAACTGCTCCCGTCGTTTATTGTCTGCGGAATCACTCCGCCGTATCTTGTCACGGAGCATAACGGTCATATGTACCCCACAAAGAGCTTCGACCGTGAGGAGATACGCCGCGAACACGCAGTGCGTCACGCCCGTGTGCAGAATGCCGCCTTCGGTTCGAAACGCATAAGCGGTGCAACGGGCTGGTGTATGGCTGACTATAATACTCACAAGGATTTCGGCAGCGGCGACAGAATATGCTATCACGGTGTGACCGATATGTTCCGCGTGCCTAAGCTTGCTGCGTCCGTATACGCGTCACAGCAGGACGCATTCCCGGTCATGGAGTCGTCCTCCGCAATGGATGTCGGCGAGTACCCCGGCGCAATAATCGGCAAAACCTACATTTTTACAAACTGCGATTATATCGAGGTTTTCAAAAACGGAAAGCATACCTCCACCGCGTACCCCGATTACAAGTCGTTCCCGAACCTTCCTCATCCGCCCGTGTCACCTGCGGATTATATAGGCGATTCGCTCGAAACGGAGGACGGACTTGATCCGGTTACCGCTTCCGCACTCAAAAAGGCGCTTATTGCGGCTACCACCTACGGTTACATCATGCCTCCGCAGCATTACGCGGAAATCGTCTATGCTTATCTTCACGGCAGAATGAAATTCTCGCAGATATATAACATTGTCACAAAGTATTTCGCAAACTGGGGCAATGAGCAGGTTACTTACAGATATGACGGATATAAGGACGGCAAGCTCGTTAAATCAATAACGCGCACCGCCGTAAACAGCCTTTCTCTTTCCGTCAAAGCCGACAGCATGACCCTTACCGAGGACACAACATACGATGTTACCCGTGTTGAGCTTCGTGCGGTAGACCAAAACGGAAATCAGGTTCCGTTCGCAAACAATGCCGTTTCGGTTAAGGTCGGGGGCGCAGCAAAGCTTATCGGACCCGATACGTTTGCTCTTATAGGCGGCGACCGTGCATTTTGGATACGCACGATAGGTAAGAGCGGTACTGCGACAGTAACCGTGTCCGCACAGGGAATGGGCGAACAGGTACTGAACTTTGATGTAGTAAAAAAATAACCGTAAGTTAGCTTTTTTGCGGATTTTATCGATATCCCCGCTTTTGATTATTCAATTTATCTGTAAAAAAACATCCCTCTGCATTTTCGGACGGCTTTTGCCGCTTCGCAGTGCAGAGGGTGTTTTTTTATTCAAAGCAGATCCCTTTTTTGCTGTCCCTTTCAGAAAGACGCTTTTTATCGGAAAATCAGTCCTCGGTCTGTTTTGCGAGAAATTCGGACGCTACCTGTGCGAGCTTGACCTCCGCTGCGGTGGGGATATCTCCGTGCTGGTTAAAAAGCAGTACAACGCTGCCCGAAACATCGCCGTTTCCGATTATCGGAAAAGCGACACACGCCTTGATTTCGGAATTGTCGATAGGTAAAAGCTGTTCCTTGTTTCCGGAGGAGGAGATAAACGCCGACCGGTTTTCCATAATGGCTTCAAGTCCGGAGGAAATTCTGCGTTCGAAAACCTCGCGTTTTGCAATGCCCGCAAACGAAATCACATGATCTCTGTCCGTTATAAGAACGGGCATATCGGTAGCTTTATTCAGAACATCGGCGTATTGCGCCGTAAATTCCGTAAATTCACCCATCGGCGAATATTTTTTGAAGATGACCTGACCTTCGGCGTCCGTGAAAATTTCGAGCGGGTCGCCCTCGCGTATACGCATAGTGCGGCGTATCTCCTTGGGGATAACGACCCGTCCGAGGTCGTCGATACGCCTTACTATTCCTGTTGCTTTCATATATAAAAACTCCTTTTTCGCATTTTTGTGTGCGTTACTATTATTTGCGGAGAATTACATATTATTCACGGCGCGATAAATCGACCTAATATATTGTTTTTTATAAAAAAGAAACGGCTGTGAAAAAGAGCCGTTTGAGTGCATTTCAAAAAAAATCATTTGTACATGGTATACAGTGCGGATTTTCCGTTTTGCAGTCTGTCGTATGCGGTAAGGGCGTAATAAGCCTGCTCAGTCGCCATTTGATTCATCTGAGGTTTGTCCTTCTGATGGCAAAATCCTCCGTCGGCGGCAAAGGAGCAAAGCGCGTCAAGAACAGAGCTTCCGTTTTTAATAAAGCGTTCATCCGTTTGCGGATTGATGCCTAGTGAACACAGAGCGACCGTGACCTGTGCGCACGACTCGCAGTTTTGCGTACCGCAGCTCTCGTATCCGCCTTTATCGTTCTGATTGTCTGAAAGGTACCGCAGCGCCTTATCTGCCGCCGAGCTTACATTTTCTTTGTCGGTGTACGGAGCAAGAGATTGCAGCGCCATGGCAGTCATATCTATATCGGAGGAGTTTTCCGTAAAGCCCCAGCCTCCGTCGGAACACTGTATCGACAAAATAAAATCGATCAGTCCGCCGCGTGTGACATTGCTTTCGGACGGAATATCGTAATTGCCGCAGTCAAAGGCTATGAGCGCCCAAATAGGGCCGTTGCTGCCCTGTTTTTTTATGTAATCCGTATCGGCAAGTCCCTCAATAAGATTATAGCCGCCTATGTCGGTTGGATCGCCACCTGCGGCGGTGATTCCCAGTATCAGACGCGAGTTTTCCGTGGATTTCAAACTGTGAAGGCGATTGCTGCCTATTTCTTTTACATATTCCGCAGCGGCTTTCAGATATTCTCCCGCGAATTCTTCTGTCAGCTTATCGGAGCGTGATAAGCCTATAACTGCCCATTCGCCGCCGACCGAACCGACGGAAGGAGTTGTTTCTGCTGCAATCTCCGTTCCTGTCTTTTCGTACAGCGAGCGCCAAATTTCGCCGTTTGATCCGCAGGAGGAAAAGACAAGACAGAACAAGAGTATTAAAGCTGTCGCGTATTTGCCGAATTTTTTCAGATTCATAATTCTCCTTACAGAAAGTACATAAATTTAATAAGTTTTTTTTCGGTACGGACGCACCGCGCCAAAGTTTTTGCAAAAGCTCATCCTTTAACATTACGGTGTCGCCGTTCTCCACCTGGGCATATACGGTAGGATATTTGTTTTCGGGGGTAATTTCTCCGTTTCGCTTGAAACGCAGTACATATGCCCGCTTTTGTTCATCTATCAAACGGCTGCAAACAGACCGTATTTCTTTTTTATTCTTTCGAGCTTTTCTCCTATCGGCTTAGCCATTATAAGAAGAAAAATAACATTTGATACCGCATATTCCGCAGTGACGGGGAGTGCCGATATCACGGCTGCCGAGTAGCGCGATAAATTGAATACTCCGTCAGCCCACAATACTGTCCATATATCCATAAGGAGTGAAAACATCACGCCTGCTCCCACTCCGAATATACAGAGCGCCGTTTTGCTTTTTTTTAGCTGTGACGAAAATACGCCTGCCAAAAAGCCTATCAGCCCCCACGACATCATCTGAAACGGCGTCCACGGCCCCTGTCCGAAATAGAAGTTCGATATAACGACAGATAACGCGCCGACGGTAAAGCCGGCATTCTTACCGAGCCACATTGCGGTGATGACCGTTATTGCCGTCACCGGTTTAAATCCAGGAAACCATGCAAACACAAAGCGTCCGGCTGCGGAAAGTGCGACCATGACAGCCAAAACAGCTGTTTCTTTTGAAGTGATGTCCCTTTTTTCAAAAAAACAGAGCGGCGGAATGCAAACGAGGACAGCTACACACAGGGATATCCATGCATAATGCTTACCCGAAAAGAGTATCGCGCCGCCTATAACGACAACGGGGACAGCGACCGTAAGACATAGATATGAAATTATTTTTTTTGTATGTAAACTCATATTTCACCGTTTCTTCTGCCGTTTATGCGGCACAGCTCCGCCACTTCGCCGCACAGCACGGCGTTATCGAAAAATCCTCTTGCTATTCGGCTTGCGGCAGTTGTGTAAAAAATGTTGTCTGCGAAAAAGTCGCCGGGAATGTCGGTGGAAATAATTTCGCCGTTAAAGAGGAATGCGCATCTGTCGGCATATTCGGCGGCGAACTCCGCATCATGTGTCACCGTGACGGTTGTTACGCCTTTGGCGTTCAGCGACCGCAATATTTCGGCAAGCTGTTTTCTGCCGTACGGATCAATACCCTTTGTGGGTTCATCGAGAAAAACGATTCTCGGCTGCGTTAAAAGAATTTTTGCGAGCGCGGCTTTTTGCTGCTCTCCGCCGCTGAGATCATATGGGTGTCTGTCAAGGAGCTGTGTTATTCCCGTTTCTTCGGCAGCGGAGTTTATCAGTGCTTCGGTTTCGTCCTTTCCGTGTCCCAAAGCCTTGCCCACTTCACAAAGATCCTCCCGCACGGTCTTTTTTAAGAACAAAAGCTGCGGGTCCTGCGGGAGCATTGCGAGATTATTTCGGTAAAGCTCGGCTTGACTGTATTTTGTCAGCGTTTTACCACCGAGCGTGACCTTTCCGCGATACGGTTTCATCAGACCCGACAGAATGTTCAGCAGAGTTGTTTTTCCCGTACCGTTTCCGCCGAGAATGCAGAGATGCTCGCCTTTATGAATATCGAGCGAAATTCCGCGCAGCACATCTGACTCGGATTTTTCGTAGCGGAAATATACATCTTTTACGGACATTTCGTTTTCCGCAGTTGTTGTTTTCTGCTTTTTATCAAGCGAACGAACAGTGTTATTGTAATTACGGGTCAGGTATGTATGTCCGTCGCGTACCGTAAGCGGTGACGAACCGTGACTTCCGAGCATTCTGAATATTCTTGCTGCCGACGGAAGTGCATACTCCATGGGATGACCGGCGTTTTCATCGAAAAAGTCGGTAAGAAGATGAGGAGAGCCGTCAAAAACAATTTTTCCTTCGTCGACGAGAAGCACGCGATCCGCTATCGGCAGAACATCTTCGAGCCGATGTTCGACAAGAAGAACGGTCAGACCCAGCTCGCGGTTCAGCTTTCTAAGCGTATTGATAAAATCGGAGGACGCTATGGGGTCGAGCTGTGCCGTAGGCTCGTCGAGCAAAAGCAGCTTCGGGTGCATAACGGTAACGGCGGCAAGATTTAAAAGCTGTTTTTGACCGCCCGAAAGCTCTGTTGTTTTTTTGTTATACCAACGGTCTATTCCGAAAAAGGTGGCTGTTTCCGCAACGCGCCGTCTTATAACGGGTGAGGGGAGTCCGAGGCTTTCAAGGCCGAAGGCAAGCTCGTGCCATACCTTGTCCGTTACGATTTGACTTTCGGGACGCTGGCGGACAAAGCCTATATCCGAGCAGGAAGCCCTGTTGTCAAGATTTTCCTGTAAACTGCCGTCAAACACTATCTTGCCTTTTTTATTGCCGAACGGGGCTGTTTCTCGTTTTATAAGACTCAAAAGAGTCGATTTTCCGCAGCCGGACATACCGCATATAACGGTAAATTCACCCTCCTCGATTGAAAAGGAAACCTCCGTCAAAGCCGGCAGTTTTGCTTCCGGGTAAGTAAAAGTCAAATTTTCGACCTGTAATATCGCCATAGAACAGCCTCCTTTGCTTCGAGAACAGACGGTAAAAATGAGATAATGCAGAAAGCTGTTGCAGCTGCAATCGTTGCCAAATCCGCTTTTGGTTCGGTAATTCGCGGATAAAAAGAAAAGCCGAGCGATCCGTTTGCTGCCGCAATACCTACTGTTATGTCCGACGCCGCCGTTACGAGTAATACTGCAATGTCGGCTGCTTTCAGCTTGTAAGAAGAATAGAATGTCCTTCCGTGCAGTTCGTATCCCCGCCCTTTCATCGACGCGCCGGTATCGACTGCGTTTTCAAGCGCCCAAGAAACAAGAGCGGAGTATGTTCTGCATGAAGCGCGAATTCGGTCGGTAATGCTGTCCGACGCATACAGCCCCAATGCTTTTTGCGCAGTGCGAATCTTTCTCGCCTGTTCTCTGAATAGCGGAACAAAACGAAGCGCGGACGACAGCAGTATCGAAATTCTCGGCGACAGCTTACCGAAAAGATAAAGCAGCTTGTCGGAGGTCATAACAATGTTTACGCACCGAAACCAGAGAACGACCGACAGGAGCATTGCGGAAATATCGATACCGCACAGCACCGCTTCGAGCGTTATTGCGTTTCCGTTCAGGAAAAACAGGGGAGTTACACCGTTATGAACGAACAGCGGATTCGTTACGGCAACAAGAATAAACAGAATCATATCGCCGACAATATTCCGGCGAAGTCCGTTTTTGCCGTCAAGGCAGAAGTAAAAAGCAATACCGCCGAGCAGTGCCGGAAGCCTGAAAACGGGATTCTGCGCAAACATAGCGACGGTAAGCACGGATAGAAAGCAGAATGTGGACGAAACGGGATGTAATATGTCCGAATGCTTCATTGTCGTTCTCCTTTCCGCTTCTAATCGTTAAAATCACAGCCGATATCGTGTCCGAGGTCGCAGGTGTACACCCATTCGATAACATCGCCGTCGCTGAGTTCGTAATCGGAACAGCCCTTATTGGGGAATTCACCGTTTACACGGTACATCCAGCCCGAAAGCGGACCGCATGAAAATTCATACAAGTAATTTATCCCCTGGATGTATACCGTCCCGTACCTGTTGGCATCCGCCCCCTGATACTCTGTCTGAATGTGTTCATGGCGTACGGCTCTGTCGAATACAGAAAAGACGGTATCACCCTCGCGCAGTACATATTTTGTGGTCGGCAGAATTACGCCGTCGGCAGGTACGAAATTCTCCGAACGCAGTTGTTTGTCAAGGTCGTTATAATTTTTCAGTATCGTATCGCACCGTATGCTCATGGTAACGGTCATGCTTTCGGGCGTTATATCGTCGATATGTTCGAGATAATATTCATCTACCGACTGAATGTTTACGCCTTTTATCAATACCGCGATAATCAAAACCGCAGCAAACAAAAACAGCGCGTTCTTTTTCACTTTTTCCCATACCGTTTTGGGGCGGCTTTTTTGTCTGATATGCAATGTTATTCTCCGTATAAAAAACTCTTCCGAAATTTTGTTTCGAAAGAGTGATATTTGTCCGTTTTATCGCAGAAAAAACCTCAAAATAAAAACGGAGAAGACAGTATCTCCGATCCGTATTTCTGCGGACGAACGGTATACTCTTCTCACCAAAGTATGTAAAACCGGAAGAAACGGCAGGTGTCTGACTTATGATGCGGTAAATAACCGCGCTGGGCATACCTGTTTTTCGCAAGTGCAAAACGACAGACTGCGCCATTGTCAAATACAGTAATGGCGGTTGTTCCGGATTCGAACCGGATTCCTTTTCATTTACTCAGCTTACAACTTTTCAAACCGTATCTTCTATAACATATTAAATTATACATATCTTAACATATTCCGCGGTGTTTTGCAATAGGCAGACTCAACGAATATTGATGTATCATGTGCTATTCCGTGTTTTATGAGTTTTTTAATGAAAAAACCGCAGCTGCAATAAAACAGGCTGCGGAAAAATTCAGTGCTTCGTCTGCGAATGCAGGTTCTGTCCTGCCTTCAATCAACCGTGACGGACGGAAGGCATTTGCTGTTTTGATCAGTTTACTTGTTAGTACGGCGATAAATCGTTTTGAATTCCGTTGCGTCCTCACGGAGCATCATTACGGAGTCGATGTTGCATTTATCAAGCATTTTCTCCCACCGCTCCTGCATCCCGGTGTCGTACTCGACCGGCAAAAAACCGCTGGACAGATAGCTTTTGACGGCGCTTGCACGGAATTCGTCAGTCGTAAGATGGACATACTTCACGCCCTTGTCGGCTAAATGGTTGAGCGCAACTGTGGTAAGATATTTTGCAAGACCTTTACCTCTGAAATCCTCACGAATAGCGACCATATGAATGTCGCCGGTGTTGTCATCGTCGTGGACATAAGCAGTAATTGTGCCGATGTGTTCGCCGTTACAGTCGATGAAGAATACATCTTCGGTGGGGATTATCCCTTTTCTTCCCGAAATCTTGTTGTAGAATTCTTCATTGTCGTCAGCGTCGTCCGCTATAAGGCTTCCGTGACGGCAGCAGTCGCACCACGCTTTTTTGTCGGCATCCGTTTTATACAATGAAATCGAATATCCCTCGGGCAGCGTATACTGCTCAATGGGCGTTCCCGGAAGCCAATACATTTTTAATTGTTCCATGTTATTTATCTCCTCTCTGTCGGCTGCCGAAAGCAGAGCCGACAAAACAGCCCTTTTTAGGGACTGTTATGTTAAATGCGGTACGAAAATCGGCGATATGTACCGCGAAAGTGTTCGCCGCAAGAAAAGCGGACATATTGAAAAAAGCACGCTCATGCGTGCCTTTTTCGTGGTGGAGACGGAGAGGATCGAACTCTTGACCTCATGACTGCCAGTCATGCGCTCTCCCAGCTGAGCTACGCCCCCGTGGCTTCAATATCACTCGACGAGCGATATATTACCATAATTGTGGAAGGAAAGCAAGTCTTTTTTT
>JAEDGF010000010.1 GCA_016297645.1 Clostridiaceae bacterium | reverse complement strand
GTGCCGAAAAGGGGCACTGACGGGCGACATGGGTTTGAATCCCGTCAGCCTAAGCGCCTTTCTCTCGTTTGCAAGCATCGGGTGAAGCGGCGTTACTATCGTAACATTGGGGCCGAAATCGCAGTTTTCGCCGATCGTAACCTCTGCATCGTCCTGACAGGTAAAATTGAAATTGAAAAAAGTATTTTTTCCTATTTTCGTATGAACACCGTAGTGAAAGCGGATAGGTCCGTTAAAAGATACGCCTTCATTCAGTTCTCCGAGCAGCTCGCGGAGAATTTCTTTTCGTTCCTCCTGCTGATACTCGGACAGCGCATTGTACTTTTGGTTAATTCGTTTCGCCATTTCTCTCCCGGAAAAAAGAGCTTTCCGTCTGATTTTTCGGTCATGGTGCCGCCTCCATTTAAATTGTAAAATATTTATATGCGATTGTGTCTGTTACGATTTTATTTTTGAGCCGACAGCCGAAACGGTCGCAACAATCGTTCCGGCGGAGTCGGTAACCGTCGTTTCGCAAAAGCACACCCGTTTTCCGTTTTTTACGCGCGTGCATTCGGCAACAAGGCGGTCTGTTTTCGCACCGCTCATAAAATTTATATTACTTGAAACGGTGACGGTAATACTTTCGGGGGTGTTGCACGCAACCGCAAACGCGAAATCGGCAAGCGAAAAAACCGCGCCGCCCATAACTCCTCCGTGCGCCGCACGGTGTCGGTCGCATATCGTCATCGACACGACGGAATGTCCGTCCGACACCTCCTCGATAACCGCCCCCAAGCCCTCGCTTGCATAACGGTCGAGCTTAAAAAATTCAGCCGCTTCATTCTTTGTCATAAGTTTGTCCTCTTTTGCTTTTATATGTTTTACGCGTTGCCCGACAGAACCATCGCGCGCTTTATGCCGTACATTATTATGGCATTGAGCATCATTGCGATATCGCGTGCGGACTCGCGCTCCTCCTTGTTCAGCCAAGTCCACAGAACGCTCGTTATTCCGGCGCTGAAAAATTGTGTGGAATAGGTGTAGATCTCGTCCTTCGAATCCTTCTCGAGAAAACGGTCGATCTCTTTTGCGAGAGTTTCGCCTATGTTATAGTTACCGTTTGCACCGAGCAGCACGATAAAGAAGTCGCGGTTCGTTTCGCAGAATGTGAGAATTTCGGTGAGCATTTTGACGAACTTTTCTTTTTTCTTTTTCGACGCGTCGATTATCTTCCATATACTGTTGCTTATCTCCTGAACGATATCATCGAAAAGATCGTACTGCGAGCCGTAATGATGGTAAAATGTGCTGCGGTTTATGTCCGCCTGCTCGCATATAGCCTTGATACTGATTTCGTGCAGCGGCTTCTCCCTCATCAGCTCAACAAGGGAATCGCGAAGTATCATTTTGGTGACGCGAACGCGTCTGTCGGAATTTTCTTTCATTTTTTTCTCCTGTAAAGCAACACTTTTTCGGAAAGTGTCTGTTATTTGTTCATAATCTGTTAATTTGTAGGTTGCTTTTTTCCAACCCCTATTATATAATAATCCTCGAAAAAAGCAACACCGTGTATAAAACTTATCAGGATGATGCGAGAAAACCACGGTGTTCCGATAAAAATTGTAATTACACTGTATTTTCAGTGCGAAAACGGAGGTTTTGTTCATGAGTATACAACGCGTCCCGTGGAATAATGATGTTCTTACCGTCAGGCAGCTTCTTGACTGGGCAAAAAACGAATACGGCGATAAACCGTGCATAAAGTTTTACCGTGACGGCGAGATAAAAGTAAAATCTTACCGTGATATGTGTGAGGATTCTTATTCGGTTGCGAGATACATCCGTTCTCTCAATCCCGAAAGAATGCACATCGCACTTATAGCAAAAACAAATTATGAATACATTTCGTGCTTCAACGGAATATTCGTGAGCAACAATGTAGCCGTTCCCATGGCGTACGACGCTTCTCCCGAGGACACGGCGGCGCTCATAAACGATGCCGATGCCGAGATGGTATTTTTCGACGAGAGCTACGCCCACAACGAGGAGGCGCTCAAAAAGCTCTGCCCGAAGGTAAAATATTACATAGACCTCTCAAACCCCGGATTCTTCGAGAATATATACAAGGACTACAATTCCGAGAGCGAAAAAGCGCATCTGTCCGATGTTGAGATCGACCCGGACGACTGCACGATAATCATTTACACCTCCGGCACTACCGGAACGCGCAAGGGCGCAATGCTCTCCTCCCGCGCCGTAATATCAAATGTTTATTACAAAGAAATGTCGTTTGATTCGAGCAAGGTGACGCTCAATGTACTTCCCATGTACCACATCTTCTGCTTCTCCTGCGACTACCTCAAAAACCTCAAAGACGGTGTTACCATCTGCCTTAACGGCGACATAAAGAACATCAACGAGAACCTTCTCCGCTTCAATCCGCACTTTATGAGAATGGTTCCGATGGTAATAGAAAGCCTTTTAAGAAAGACCCGTATTATAAGAAAGAACAACCCCGATATCTCTCCGCGCGAAGCCGCCGAGCAGGTATTCGGCAAGAACCTTACAAATATAATAGCAGCCGGCGCACCGCTGAGCGGAAAGGTATCCAAGGAATTTGAGGATATGGGCATTACCGTCCGTCAGGGCTACGGCATGACCGAAACCGGTCCCAGAATTTCCGTACCGGACGGCAAGACCTGCGGCGCCTCCGGCGGCAGAGTTATAAGCACCTGCCGCGTAAGAATAAAGGACGGCGAGATTCAGGTCAAGAGTCCCTCTCTCTTCATGGGCTACTACAAACGCCCCGAGGAGAGCGAAAAGGTATTCACCGAGGATGGCTGGTTCCGCACCGGCGACATGGGCAGACTCACGGAGGACAACGAGCTGTTCATCACCGGCAGACTCAAAAATATCATCATTCTCTCGAACGGCGAAAATGTAAGTCCCGAGGAGCTTGAAAAGAAGTTTGCAGACGAGCCTATGGTCAAGGAGATCGTCGTTTACGGCGACGGCAACGACATTGTCGCAGAGATCTATCCCGACTTCGACTACGCCGATAGAAACGGCATTAAAGATATAGAGCAATATATGCAGGCGGCAATTGACCGTGTAAACGCATCGGGCAGCGCTTCGCACATAATAGACAGAGTTGAACTCAGAAAAGAACCCTTTGAGCGCACCTCTACCGGCAAAATTCTCAGACACAAAAAATCAGCATAAAAAAATCGGAGGATATTATGGAACCCATCAAGACACAACTTTCAAACGGTCAGATAGTAGACGCATATCCGCTTACCCAAGCTCAGAAGTTCATGTTTTGGGCATTCAACACCTACGGCAAGGTACCCGCAACGCTCAACATCGGAACGGGCGAATACTGGAAGGGTGACTTTGACTCCGCTCTCATGAGAGAAGCAATCGAAGAAGCTATCGAACGCAGCGACTGTTTCAGAATAAGACTTATTCCGGATCAGCAGTACGGTACGCTCCAATATATCGTTCCTAAGACGGAATCTGTTATTGAGGAAATCGACCACACAAATATGACTTATGATGAGTCCTATGAAATAATTAAGAGCTGGTCAACAGTCGGCGGCAACTTCTTCGAGAGTCCGCTTAACACCGTCAAGATCATGCATCTGCCCGACGGACTTAACGGTATTTACACCAAGATGAATCATCTTACATACGACGGATACTCGACAAAGGTCTTTCTTGCGGATGTAATGGGTATATATCTCCACAAAAAGTGCGGCAAGCCTTATCCCAAGCCGATGAAACCCTACATTGAGATGATCCAGAAGGAGTTTGAGTATCTCGATTCCGAAAAATGCAAAGAGGACGAGGCATTCTGGAAGAATTATTTCTTCACCGAGACTGAACCGATCTTCAACGACTACCTTAAAGACAACCGTCTTAAAAAGGAACGCATAGAATACAATCAGCCCGACAGGCGTTTTGCACAGTGCTTTACGCAGAACACCGAATCGCGCCAGCTCATCTACCACATTTCGGAGGAGGACACAAACACCGTTCTCGAATCGTGCCGTAAAAACAATCTCTCCGTTGTCGGTGCGCTTATGTTCGGTCTTCGCACGGCTCTTTCGGCATTCAACGACAATCAGGAGGATGTTAGCTTTAAGCTGATGCTCGCTCGCCGTTCGACACTTCTCGAAAAGAAGGGCGGCGGAAACAGATGGCATATGTATTCAATCCGTTCAATCGTCAGCGAGGACAAAACATACAAAGAAGCGATCGACATCATCGAAGCCGCAAGAGATATGGTATACCTCCACTGCAACTACGATGTTCTTAAATGGCTTTATCTTAAATACTCGGTTAAAAACGCCTCCCTCGGACAGACATACGACAGCCTGACATTCTCATATCACGCACCAATTGATCTGCCCTACGAGAATGAAGAGGTCAAGCGCTCCTCTCTCGGTATTTGGTACAACAACAACTTCTCCATGCAGAACCTTTACCTCACCATAAAGCACAGAACCAACGACAACGGCTTTGATGTCATTTGGGAGTACAAGCTCGACGAAAAGGGCGCGAAGGAAGATGTTGCACTGCTCCATGAAAAAATGATGACCGCAATGCTCATGGGTGCAAAGAATCCCGATATCACCGTCAAGGAAATTCTTGACGCGATAAAGCTTTGATTTTGTTAAGGAGTATCGTTAGAAATGGATAAACTGATAGAAAAAATACTTGAATATGTTGAACCCGACTGTGAAATAACCGGTTCATCACTGCTTAAAACAGACTGCGGTCTTTCGTCCTTCGACATGGCTTGTCTCGTAGAAGAGCTTTGCAGAGCAAATAATGTCGACATGGATAAAATAAATGTCCGCCAGCTTCGCACCGTTGCCGACCTTGCAAGCGCAGTAGGAATGAAATAAGCAAAGCGGAGGAATACAAAAAAATGCTGATAAGAGAGTATTACGATGAATTTCCGCCGCAAAGCACGCTGAAAGAGCTTGTTTTTTCGGGTGCCGAAAGGGGCGGCGACAAGCGTCAGTTCATATGGGAGGACGAGGACGAGAACCAGCATGAGCGTTCTTTCAGAGAAGTCCACGAGGAAGAGAACAAGCTCGGTACCTTTTTGCAGCTTCACGGCATAGGCAAGAACAGCAAGGTTTCCATTCTCAGTGAGAATTCGTACGAATGGCATGTGATATACTACACGCTTGCCGTTGATGCGTGCGTTATAATTCCGACCGATCCCCGTCTGCCTGCCGACGAAATTGCCGGACAGTACGCAGAGTGCGGCTGTGAAGCGGTATTTTACAGCGAGGAAAACGCCGAAAAGGTTGAAATAATCAAAAACACACCCGGTGTTGCCGTCAAGAAGTGGTTCCCCATTAAAAACTATGCGGACTATTTGAGCGAGGGCGAAAAAGCGGACGAAAAATATCTGAAAGCTTATTTAGCCGAGCCGGTCTTCCCCGAGGATCTCGCCTGCATATGCTATACCTCGGGCACTACGGGAAAGACAAAGGGCGTTATGCTCACGCATAAATCAATAATGACTGATCTCAACGCCTCGTGCCACGCCCTGACGGGTGAAAACGCGATAGGTTTCCTGCCGCTCAACCACACCTATGCATGGGCATCGGGCTTGTTCGCAAGTCTTGTCCGTCTGAAATGGGGATATATCTGCACAAATCTCCGTCATGTATACAATGATATAAAGAAATATAAGCCCTATCAGTTCGCAGCCGTGCCGCTTATCGTCGAAATGGTGTACAATTCCATTATTTCGAAGGCAAAACGCAACGGCAGCTACGAAAAGCTGATGAACGGAATACAGACGAGCCGCAATTATATGCTCAGCGGAATAGACCTTCGCAGAGAAATGTTCTCCGAAATTCATGAAAGCCTCGGCGGCAACCTGCACTATATCATTTGCTCCGGCGCTTATCTCAATCCGGAAATTGAGGAATTCATGCACGATATCGGCATTCCCGTTATCACCGGCTACGGACTTACGGAGTGCTCCCCTTGCGTTGCCATCACGAGAATGTACAACTACCGCATGGGCAGTGTAGGTCTTCCCATCGAGTGCTGCGAGGTAACCGTTCACGATCCCGATGAAAACGGCATCGGCGAGCTCTACGTAAAGGGCGACAACCTCATGTCGGGCTACTACAACGACCCCGTTTCCACCGCCGAAGCATTTGACGGCGAGTGGCTCAAAACAGGCGACTACGGCTATATCGACAAGGACGGATACATCTTCTTTACCGGACGCAAAAAGAATCTTATCATTCTCGCAAACGGAAAGAATGTTTCCCCCGAGGAAATAGAGATACACCTTCAAAACATCGAGTATGTCAAAGAGGTCATCTGCTACGGCGAAAACGGCAGGATCGTAGGCGAATTCTTCCTTGACGAGGAGGAGTATCCCGACGCGAAGTCCCGTTTGAAGGCTGATGTTGCCGAGGTCAACAAGACTCTTGCAGACTATAAGCAGGTCGCCGTTATCCGTACCCGCGACGAGGAGTTCCCCAAGACCACCTCGATGAAGATAATCAGAAACAAAAACCAGAAGTAAAAAAGCAGCACTGAAAAACCGTGCCGCAAGCCTGAAAAGACTTGCAGCACGGCTTTTTTATTCAGTTACTCAGTTAACCTAATCAGTTACCGCAACCGCATCCGCAGCCGTTGTTGCAGCCGTTGTTGCAGCCGTTGTTGCATCCGCAGCCGTTATCGGTGAGAACAAGAATAAGTATGATGAAAAGGATCCAATAGTTGTTGTTTCCGAGGAACATTCGCTTACCTCCTTTCGCACCTTTCATTAGCATGATACGCTCGTGCGCGAAAAGTGTGCATGGCGGTGAGTGATTTTTCTTGCAAGCGCACATAATCGGTCGTGCAAGAACCGCTCCGTACGGTCATTGAGTCACATTACCGTACATTTTTTATTCGCAAAAAAGAGCCTCGGCGGACTTTCATTTTCCGCCGAAGCTCTGTTTTCTTTATTCAGTTGTCTTTTTTGCACGGTTTATCACTGAATCCACACGAAATCGCTGTATTCCACCTTGTTTATAACCGTACCGGACGCGGAGATATTCTTTGTCTTGAAAAATATCAGGTCGAGATTCAGGTCGATATCAACATTGACTATCATCTTCTGTGTGAGCGAGATCATACGCCCGTTCGTTTTGTCAAAGTGGCATTCTATCTCGTTGCCGGTGTAATTCATCTCGAATTTGTAGCTGCTCATATCGAGCACAACGAGGTAATCTTCAATTCCGTCCGAAATGGATTTTGTGGGAATGGGTGTAAGGATCTTTGCAAATTCGCTTGTTTCCGGGTCGGGGTCGGTGTGGTCGGCAACCGTAAGAACGACCTTGTAATCGGTGTCGCTCACATAGCAGACAGCAGAGGACACAATGCTCGTATCGGTGAGAGCGCAGCCGACATCCTCACCGAAAAGCGGGAAGGAACGGCGTACGGCTCTGTCGTCGCCTGCCGCTACCGTCACGGTATCGGCTTCGCCGCCGGAGGAGGAAATAAGCTCATTCGAAACAAGATTGAGTATGCGGTTTGCGAGCTGCAACGCACCGTCGCCTGCCGTGACATCGTCAACCGTCTGATATTCTTTTTTTGTAAAACCGGGGCAGCGCACCTTGACATTGTTCATCGCGGCAGTGTAGACCTTTATGACATCCTCACGCGTCATTGCCACCGTTTTATAATCCGAACCGGTTGAAAATCTGCCTTCGGAAACTGTCGTTGAAGGTACCTCGGAAACCGGAACGGTCGTTTCCACGGTGGTTGGCTCCGTGCTGTTCTCCCCGGGGATAAACGGCTCGGACATGGACAGCTCGGGTTCTGCCGTCGTGTCGGTTTGTCCGCCTTTTTCTGTACAGGAGGACAGAGCCGTCAGTATCATAACAGCCGCAATAATAAGTGCCGACGCTTTTTTGAACATGGCAAACGCCTCCTCTTTCCGTTTTAATTGTATGCTTGCCGATGACCGGATAACACAGTAAGCGCACCTGCCGTTTTTGCGGCGTGTTCGGCGCATATTCAGTCTGTATTACCGGCACTTTTTTGCCGACAGCGCCATATAAAAATCGGACAATACCGTAAGCGTACCTGCCGTTTTTTGCGGCGTGTTCGGCGCACATTCGGTTTGTATTACCGGCACTTTTTTGCCGACAGCGCCATATAAAAATCGGACAATACCGTAAGCGTACCTGCCGTTATTGCGGCGTGTTCAGCGCGCATTCGGTTTGTATTACTGGCGCTTTGCCTTACCGCCGTCACGGTAATACTGGGTGTGGGTCTTGGGGTGCTTGGTGGACTTCCATATCTCGTCGGCAACGCCTGCCCACTCGTAAGCGAAATCGTCACATCTGCCGCAAAGGGTATCAACGGATTCCTCCGTGATGAGATTGGTCGACTTTGCGCCCGTTTTATGAATTATCTCCCTGAGCTTATCGGGATTTTCAAGCATGGGACAGGGACGAAGATGGTTGTCGTTGAACGGCTGTCCCTTGCGGTATGCGGTGAACAGCGGATTTTTCAGGGCTTGCAGAAGCGTATGCGTGCGTATATTGGCATCCGAATAGTGGATAAACACGCACGGCTCGATATCGCCCGCAGAATTGACATGGAAATAGTTTCTGCCGCCTGCGATACAGCCGCCGACATACTCGCCGTCGTCCTGGAAATCAATGACCATAAGGGGCTTGCCCGTTTTGGAGTTGCGCATTTTTTTCATCCAAAAATACATCATTTTTCTCTGCTGGGGCGTGGGGATAAGCTCCTTGTCGGCAGTATGACCTACGGGCATATAGTTAAAGTACCATGCGTACTTAACGCCGGACGCTATCATGAGGTCGATAAAGTCGTCGCTTGTGACATAATCTATATTTTTACGCGTGTAGCAGACGGAAATACCGAACAGGCAGCGGTGCTTTTTAAGCAGCTCCATTGCCTTCATTGTGTTCCGGTATGCTCCTTCGCCGCGCCGGAAATCGTTGCTCTCCTCCGTACCTTCGATACTGAGTGCAAAAGCGAGGTTGCCTACTCTGCGGACCTCCTCGCAGAAATCGTCGTCAATGAGAGTACCGTTTGTGTACGACATAAAGGCGCAGTCCGGGAACTCCTCGCAAAGCTTTATTATGTCGTTCTTTCTTATAAGCGGCTCGCCGCCGGTGAGCATATAGAAATGCGTACCCAGCTCGCGTCCCTGAGTAACTATCGACTTCATCTCGTCGTAGCTCAGATTCTGTCTGTAACCGTATTCGGCAGCCCAGCAGCCCTTGCATTTGAGGTTGCAGGCACTCGTGGGGTCAAAAAGGATGACCCACGGAATGTTGCAGTCGTACTTTTCGCGGTTTGCTCTTACCGCCTTCGTTCCGAAATAACCTGCATCGACACCGAGAGAAAGCAGCATATGCTTCAAAAGTCCGCGGTCGGTCGAACGCAGAATATTCAGCGCAAGCTGCGTGTAGATATTATTCGGGTCGGCAGCGCCCGCCTTCATTTTTTGGAAATTCTCGGCAGGAAACATCTTTCCGCCGAACAGCTTTTCGCTGATATCGAGAATTTTAACGAACCCGTTTTCGGGGTTGCGGTCAATATACTTAAAAATACCGTCCAGAGCAACGGACGCGAAGGCTTTTATTGCTTTCTCTTTCAGTGACATATATATACACTCCGTTTTGAAGATAATACACAAACCAGGTTACATTACATTGTAACATATTTCCGGCTGAATGTAAATACGCAGCCGGTAAAAAAGGTGCTGTGTTTTTTTGCTGCCGATATTTTAATATAAAACCGTAATCGGATTTTTATTCTTGTAAAAAACAGGCTTGTTTATGTAACTTTTGTATGTTACTATTGTGGTGCAAACGGGAAATATCCGAGCCGCAAAAAAGCGGAAATATCGGGTCGCAGCCCTCGCTCCGTGCTGCAAAGAACCGACTTTTTTACAGCCGCCCGGTCATTTTATATTATCAAGGAGGCAACTGAAATGTTTATTAAAATCCTCTATGCCGTTATCTGTGCAGCCGTTATGGTGACATCTTACTTTTTCGTAAAGTCACAGTACGGCGGAGCCTGTTGGCGCTCACTCTCCCTTAAAATGCTTGCCGCCACCGGCTATTTCGCAATAGGAATGCTTGCCGCCCGTATATCCGGCAACAACTCGCCTTTTGTGTTCATCATGTACGGCGCTCTGCTGTGCTCGTGGATAGGCGACTTGTTTTTGCACCTGTGGCAGACAAAGATTTTTTCGGGCATCGGCTTTTTAGGCTTCCTCACCGCGCATTTCTTCTTTATCGCGGCATACATGAGCGCCATACGCGTATATGCACCCGACGCAAAATTCTTCTCCGTGCCGGAAATTATCGCGGTCGTTCTCTTTGATGTTTTCTTTATCATATTCTCCCGTGCGATCGGAACCGAGATAAAAGGCATTCTCATAGTGCCGATAGTGATGTACGCAACCGTAATAACGACAATGCTCTGCAAGGCGTGCGTAATGGGTATCGGCATGGTAAAAGCCGGTGCGCCTCATGCCGGAATCGCCGCAGCGCTTGCAATTTCCGGCGCAGTGCTGTTTGTTGCAAGTGACTTTACGATTGCAATTCTCATGTTCAACAAAAAATACAAGAAGAGTCATCCGCTCAAAATGTTCAATATCATCACCTATTTCGCAGCGGAGCTCGCGCTTGCAAGCCTTATCCTCGTTGTAAATCCCGTTTAATATCCGAAAAAAAGAGGTAAAAAATATGAAGTACGATTTTTCTTCAATAACCGACAGACGCGGCACCGGCTCGTTCAAATGGGCGCAGGTCGAAGCGTACCCCGAATCGGACGCTGTTTATCCGCTCTCGACCGCAGACATGGAATTTTCCGCCCCTCCCGAAATAAGAAATGCCTGCGCGGAGTTTGCTCAAAGGGGCTTTTACTGTTACACGGAGGGCGACGGCAGCTACAAAAAAGACATATGCGACTTTATGCTCCGCCGCCACAATTGGAAAATTCAGCCGGAGTGGATCGTAAACACCTACGGAATCGTGAGCGCCTTACACACGGCGGTAAAGGCGTTTACGGACGAAAACGACGGCGTTATCGCAATGCCGCCCGTCTATGCGCATTTCTATGACGCGGCACGACTTACGGGCAGAAAGCTCGTTAAGGTTCCGCTCGTTATAAACGGCGGCAGATACGAAATCGACTTTGCCGGGCTTGAAGAAGCCTGCAAAAGACCGGAAAACAAGATGCTCATTTTCTGCTCGCCCCACAACCCCGTGGGCAGAGTTTGGACAAGGGACGAGCTTCTCAGAACGCTTAAAATCTGCCGCGAAAACGGTGTTATCATCGTTTCGGACGAGATACATTTCGATATTACGAAGAACGAGCACACCGTCATATCAAATCTCGGCGAGGGCGGCGACAACTGCGTTATCTGCACAGCTGTTTCGAAGAGCTTCAATGTCGCGGGGCTTGCAACATCAAACATCATTATAGAAAACGACCGCCTGCGCAGGCTCTTTACAAAGCAAATCGAAGCAGACGGCTACTCATGTATAAATGCCTTTGCCTACCCCGCGACTCACGCCGCCTACACCGCCTGCGACAGCTGGCTCGACGAGATGAACGAGTGCGTAAACAAGAATTTTGAGATATTCGAAAACGCCCTGAAAAGCGAAATGCCGGAGATATTCTTCTGTCCCCGCGAGGGAACATACATGGCATGGCTCGATGTGTCGTGCTTCAACATCCCGGACTCCGCCGACAAAGCCGATTTCTTCGCGAAAAACACGGGCTTTATCCCCAACGACGGCGCATGGTTCGAGGGCGACGGCACCTCGCACATAAGAGTAAACCTCGCCGTCGCCGAAGAAACCCTCCGCCGCTTCATAACAGCCCTGAAAAAGTGCTACGACAAATACGCGGGATAACATACCGTCAGCCCCTTGATAAATGTAACCGAGGCAGACCGATTATAGCAATACACAAATTCGTTTGCGGCGACACATTGCTTTCGCGCGCAGCGACATAAAGCAAAAGGGCTGTAAAAAAACTGAGTTTTTTACAGCCCGTATCTTTCTTATTATGTCTGAATCCGATTATGCGAGTGCTTCCGCGAGGACGGTTTTCAGAGCATTGCACGCCGCATTGAATGCGTCGCGGTTGGTGGGATACGAAAAGTCCTCTTTTACGGAGTCTGCGCCGCCGTTTTGTTCGAGGGAAGCCAAGCCGTCGAAAACTTTAAGGTGCGGTTCGAGCGTCAGGAAGCGGTCGCCGTCCTTTTCGTTGAAGCGGCGAATAAGCTCCACGATGTGAGCGTCGCCATTGCCGCAGGGAACGACAAAGCCGTCTGCCATGCGGCAGTCCTTGATGTGCATATACTCAATGTAATTTTTGAGCTTTTCGTATGCCGGGAGAATTTCGACATGGCACTGGATGAAGTTTGCCGGGTCGAAAATTCCCTTGATCTTTCCTTCAAATGCGGTGAGAATTTCAAGACATCTGCCGTCGACATCGCCGTAGATCCCCTTTTCGTTCTCGTGGCAGCACCAGATACCGCTTTTGAGCGAATAATCAGCCATTTTGTCAAGACGCTCAAATACCTCGTCACGGTAAGTTTCGGCTTTTTCGCCCTCGGGAATATAGAAGCTGAACATTCTTATGTTCTTTGTGCCGATAATGCAAGCCGTTTCGACGCAGCGCTTGAACTCATCGAAGTGGGGCTCAAACTTATCGGTTATGCCGATTTTGCCGAAACGCGAGCCGATAGCCGAAACGCCTATTCCGTTTTCATCGAGTATCTTTTTCACATTTTTTGCCTGCTCTGCGGTGATATCCGAAATGTTCCCGTCATCAACTCCGCGCAGCTCTATGTGAGTGAGTCCGTTCGCCTTCAAAGCATCGATCTGATTTAAAAGACCGCCGCCTGCTTCGTCCGCGAAAGCGGAAAGAATAAAATGTGCCATTGGTATCTCCTCCTGAAACTGTTTTGTAAAACGGAGAAAGCCCCGGAAGCAAATCAACGCCGACAGGGCTTTTCTCCGTTTCCCTATTTTAACCCTTTATGAGTTGTTTGTAAAGCTTAATATAGTCATTTGCGGAGCGTCCCCAGCTGAAATCGCATTCCATGGCGCGTTTTCTGAGGATCGCCCAGCCCTCCGCGTTCGCATAGCCGTCCAGCGCACGGCGGATGGCGTGAAGCATCTCGTGTGCGTTGTAGTCCTCAAACACGAAGCCGTTGCCCTCTCCGAGAATTCCCGAATCCAGAACGGTATCTTTGAGTCCGCCGGTAGATCTTACAATGGGGACAGAGCCGTAGCGGAGCGCAAACAGCTGCGAGAGTCCGCAAGGCTCGCTCTTTGACGGCATAAGGAACATATCGCTGCCGCCGTAAATGCGCGAAGCAAGAGCCGGAATAAAGCCGAGCTTAACGGCAATCTTATCGGGATAGCGCTGTGCAGCCTCGCTGAAAAAGCTCTCGTACTGCCACTCGCCCGAGCCGAGAACGACCATCTGAACATCGCTGTTCGCAAGCAGCTCATCAAGCACGCATTTTATTAGATCGAAACCCTTGTGGGCAACAAGTCTGCTGACAACACCTATTACGGGGACATCCGCGCGAACGGGCAGCCCCATTTCTTTTTGAAGCTGCGCCTTACATTCGGCTTTTCCCGCGATGTTCTCAGCGTCGAAATGAGCCGGGAGAGCCTTGTCGGTTGCGGGATCGTTAAGCACGGTGTCTATTCCGTTGAGAATGCCGTGCAGCTTGTACTTACGGGCATTGAGAATGGAATCAAGTCCGAACGCATACCACGGATCGAGTATCTCCTGAGCGTAGCTCGGCGAAACGGTGGTGACTGCGTTGGCGCATTCTATTCCGCCCTTCATGAAGTTTATGCAGCCGTCATTTTCGAGAAGCGGCGCGTCCTCGTCCGAAAAGCCCGCGACATCGCCGAGTATCTCGCGGCCGTATTTGCCCTGATACTGAATATTATGTATCGTGAACACGGTCTTGATATTCTCAAAGCCCTCGCGCGAAGCGTAATACTTCGAGTAATAGACGGGGACAAGAGCCGTCTGCCAGTCGTTGCAATGGATAATATCGGGCTTAAAATCAATATACGGAATCATTTCCAGTACCGCGCGCGAGAAGAAAGCAAACCTCTCCGCATCGTCGTAGTGACCGTATATTCCCTGACGCTTGAAGTAGTATTGGTTATCTATAAAATAGCAGATAACGCCCTGATACTTCATTTCGAATATTCCGCAGTACTGCCGCCGCCACGCAACGGGAACGGTAATGTGAGTAATAAAACGCATTTCGTTTTTGTACTCCTCCGGAATACCCTCGTACATGGGCATGACAATACGGCAGCCGATAAGGCGGCGTCTGAGCGCTGCCGGCAGACTGCCTGCGACATCGGCAAGACCGCCGCTCGCAATAAAGGGCTTAGCCTCGCTTACCGCATATAAAACTTTCATTTTATCCCCTCCTCAGATCTGGATATTTTTACCTATATAAACGGGATATGTATCCGCGCCGACAAGTGTTTTGCCGTGACGGATAGTTACGGACTTGTCCGTTATGCAGTATTCAACCTTTGCGTCCTCCGCGATAAATGCGTGCGGGAAAAGAATACTGTTTTTAACGACTGCTCCGCGCTCCACCCGGCAGCCCCTGAAAAGAATACTGTTTTCGACCGTTCCGTTTATTATGCAGCCGTCGGCTATAAGCGAATTGGAAACGCTGCTGCCGAGTCCGTACACGGCGGGCATATCCTCGTAAACCTTGGTGAGAACGGGGGCTGAACAGAACAGACGGGTATAATTTTCGCGGTCGAGAAGCGCGAAATTGGCTTCAAAGAACGAAGCAAGCGAGTCGATGACCCGTACAAAGCCCTTTATTTCGCAGCCGTATATTCTCAGCTTGTCGAGATTATGCATAAAGATGTCCTTTTCGAACGAGCCGAGTCCCTTTGCCCAGCACTCCGCGACAAGTCTTTCAAGAAGGCTCTTTTTCATGAGCGTGAGCTTTGCAAGGAATCTGCCCTCCTGACCGGGTTCGCCGAACGAAAGACGCGTCACTCTGCCGTCGCCGTCCATTTCGGAAATGACGGGCTGATCGGACAATGCCGGTGTTTTACCGTTGACAAACGCAACGGTGATATCGGCATTTTTCGCCTCGTGGAAGCTGAACAATTCGCTCAGCTCCGCGTCCGTAACCGTGGTGCAGTCGCTTATAA
The DNA here is from genome assembly GCA_016297645.1 of Clostridiaceae bacterium. GTDB lineage: Bacteria > Bacillota > Clostridia > Oscillospirales > Acutalibacteraceae > RUG806. Next base: position 21,518 of record JAEDGF010000010.1, on the reverse strand, counting down.
AGACATATTCTTCGTTTGAACGCTCCAAAAAGTGCGAGATGTTTTTAAGCGCGCCCACGCGGCTTGTGTTGTAGTTGTCGACCGCGTCGTAGTTAAAGGGCGGAAGGAGGTAAAGCCCTTCGCTCTTGCGCGACAGATCCCACGGCTTGCCGCCGCCGATGTGATCCATAAGCGACTGGTAGTTGTTGTTTGTGATAATACCGACCTTTGTCATTCCGGCATTGACCATCTTAGAAAGGACAAAGTCGATAAGGCGGTATCCGCCGCCGAACGGAACGCTTGCCATTGAGCGTACGCCGGTAATCTCGGGCACGGCGGAATCGTCGGCATTTGCGAAAATTATTCCGAGTACATTGTTCCCTCTCATACCTCTTGCCCCTCCTCTACATTTTCATCTATCATTTTATTTGCGCTGACCTTTGCGTTCTTGCCGATTACGGTGTCGGCGCCGATAACGGTTACGCCCCATTTTGACAGGTCCGCACAGCGTTCCGGGTCCTCGCCGACAACCGCGCCGCTCTCTATGACCGCGTTTTCGGCGACCATGGCGTACTGCACGGTCGCGCCGGCTTTTACGGTCGCACCGGGCATTACTATCGAGTATTTCACGGTCGCGCCCTTTTCAACATTAACATTCGCGAAGAGTACCGAGTAATCTATATCGCCGTCTATGTAGCAGCCGCCCGAAACGAGAGAATTCTGTACAAACGCGTCGGAGGACACAAAGTGCGGTGCGAGAGCCGAGTTCTTGCAGTAAATGCGCCAGTCCTCGTCCGTGAGGTCGATGTTCGCTTTGGGGTTAAGAAGATCGAGATTCGCCTCCCACAGGCTGTCGATCGTGCCGACATCCTTCCAGTAGCCGTCGAAGCGATAGGCAAAGAGCCGTTCACCTGCTTCGTGCATTGCCGGGATAACATTCTTGCCGAAGTCGTTGGAACTTTCGGGGTCGTTTTCGTCCGCAATAAGGTATTCCCTGAGCTTGCTCCAAGTGAATATATAAACACCCATCGAGGCCTTGTTTGATTTCGGAACCTTCGGTTTTTCTTCGAATGCCGTTATCGCTCCGTTTTCGTCCGTGAACATGAGTCCGAAGCGGGACGCCTCCTCCCACGGCACTTCGAGCATTGCTATCGTGCAGGCTGCGTCCTTCTCCTTATGAAATGCAAGCATTTTGGAGTAGTCCATCTTATAGATGTGGTCGCCCGATAAAACCGCGACATACTCGGGACTGTATCTGTCGATAAAATTGATGTTCTGATAAATGGCGTTTGCCGTTCCCTTGTACCACTCGGTTCCTTTTATCTGCTGATAGGGCGAGAGGATATGGACGCCGCCCTCGTTTCTGTCGAGGTCCCACGCCTGTCCGTTACCGATATAATCGTTCAATTCCAGCGGCTGATACTGCGTGAGAACGCCTACCGTATATATGCCGGAGTTAACACAGTTTGACAGCGGAAAATCTATTATGCGGTATTTTCCGCCGTAGGGTACGGCAGGTTTCGCAATCTTCTTTGTGAGAATTCCCAGACGGGAACCCTGTCCGCCAGCAAGAAGCATTGCGATACATTCAGTTTTTCTTGCCATTTAGTTTTCTTCCTTTCTTTTTTTCGGTAAATATTTTAGATAGATACACGACAGCCCCGGTAAAGTAAGCTCGAACGAGTTCTCCTTGCCGTGCATCGGTATTTTTTGCGTGTTAATGCGTTTTCCCGTAAACTCACCCTTGCCTCCGAAAGCGGTATCATCCGAGTTGAGAATAACAGAAAGCGTTCCCTTGTCCTTTATTCCTATGCGATAGCCTGTCCGTGTTACGGGAGTGAAATTGCAGACTGCGATTATGCTTTTTCCTTTTTTGTCCGTACGGATAAATGCCGCTACGGAGTTGTCGCAGTCGTCGCTGACGAGCCATTCAAAGCCCTCCCACGAGTAGTCGACCTCCCAAAGCGGAGAGCTGTTACGATAGAGCTTATTGAGAGCAGCCGTGAAAGTTTTAAGCGAGCGGTGCGAGTCGTAGTCGAGCAAAAACCAGTCGAGCTGTTTTTTCTCCTGCCACTCGATGAACTGCCCGAACTCCTGCCCCATGAACAACAGCTTCTTGCCGGGATGGGAGTACATATATCCAAGAAAAACCTTCATTCCGGCAAATTTCTGTTCGTATGTGCCGGGCATTTTATTGATAAGCGAGCATTTTCCGTGAACGACCTCGTCGTGCGAAATGGGCAGAACGAAATTCTCGGAAAAAGCGTAGAACAGCGAAAATGTTATCAGATCGTGATTATATTTTCTCGAAAGGCAGTCGAGCGAGGTATAACGCAGGATGTCATTCATCCAGCCCATGTTCCACTTGAAGTTGAAGCCCAGTCCGCCATCGGACACCGGGCGCGACACGAGCGGCCATGCAGTGGACTCCTCTGCGATCATGAGAGCATAGGGGTGATCGCGGAAAATGCACTCGTTTAGGTGACGGATAAATGCCACGGCTTCGAGGTTTTCTCTGCCGCCGTAAATATTCGCTCTCCATTCGCCGTCTTTTTTGCCGTAATCGAGGTAAAGCATCGACGCGACTGCGTCAACACGCAGTCCGTCTATATGGTATTCATTGAAAAAGAATGATGCAGACGAAATGAGGAAGCTTACAACCTCGTTTTTGCCGTAGTCGAAAACGCGTGTCCCCCAGTCGGCGTGTTCGCGTTTGAGAGGGTCGGAATACTCGTAAAGACATTCCCCGTCGAACTCGTAAAGCCCGAAGGCATCCTTCGGGAAATGTGCCGGGACCCAGTCGAGAATAACGCCTATCCCGTTCTCGTGGAGCTTGTTAACGAAATACATGAAGTCGTGCGGCGTTCCGTAGCGCGAGGTAACGGCAAAATAACCTGTCGTCTGATAGCCCCACGAGCCGTCAAACGGATGCTCCGTTATCGGCATAAGCTCAACATGAGTATACCCCATTTCGGTAAGATACGGCACAAGCTCGTCTGCAAGCATTCTGTACGATAAAAACGAGCCGTCCTCATTTGTTCGCCACGACCCGGCATGCATCTCGTAGATGTTTACGGGACTCTCGTATACAGTGCGGCGCATTTTTTTCTGAAAATACGGCTTGTCAGTCCACTCAAAGCCGCCCAGCTCATAGAACTTGGAGGCTGTCCCGGGGCGCGTTTCGGCATGGAAAGCATAGGGGTCTGCCTTCATGCGGCGGACTCCGCGCTTGTCCTCTATCGAATACTTATATGCGTCGTAGCGTTTTATTCCCTCTACTTCCGTTTCCCATATTCCGGAGGAAATTTCATGCATCGGGTGAGCCGTTTCGCTCCATCCGCAGAAATCCCCCGTAACGCTTACGCTTTTTGCATTGGGCGCCCACACTCTGAAAACGGTTCCGCCCGGCACTGCGTGCGAACCGAAGAACTCGTAGCTGCGGCTGTTTCTGCCTTGCCGAAAGAGATATACCGGCAATTCGGCTTCTTTATGCTTGTTATTTTTCAAGGGCAAACACCTCCACACTCAGTCTACCAAATTTAAGCAGGTTTTTCAAGTCTTATTTTGACTATTTTGTTAGAAGCGGTGCTGCATTTTATTTTTAATTTTTGTGCAGTTTGCACATACACTTTTTAAGAAAAAAAACAACGGTGCGAAATAAACCGCAAAAAATTCTTTTATGTCGAATAAAAAAATTGACATACCGCCGCGGTGATGATATACTTATATTAAAGAAATATCCTTTAATGGAGGAAGAATAATGAAAAATATAGTAAAAAAGACTATCTCTGTTATTCTTGCCTGTCTTATGCTCACCGGCGGTGCAGCCGTTGCTTCGGCTGCCGACAACACGGTCAAGAATAGCTCCTGTACCATGTACGGTGACGGTGAAACGGGCAGGGGCTTCTGCTGGTTCACGACAGGCAAAGCAGGAACGGATCTTCAACTAGTCAAAACCGACGACTTTGACGGCAGCTTCGCAAACGCGAAAAGCTATTCCGGCACGCAGAACCTCTACCGCAAGCAGTATTCGCACCAGGTTGCGGTAACCGATCTTCTCCCCGGCACATCCTATACATACAGAGTAGGCGACGCTGCCGCAAATGTATGGAGCGACGCCAAGAGCTTCGTTACCGACAACGGCGATGAAGCGTTCAAGTTCATCACGATTGCCGATGTTCAGGCGAGCAGCAATGAGAATTTTGCACACGCGGCTCTTACCCTCAAAGGCGCTCTGTCCGTTATGCCGGACGCTGAGTTCACAGTGAACCTCGGCGACTATGTAAACGACAACACCAATGACGAGTGGGACTGGTACTTCTCGAACTTCGCGTTTGCAAACGACATTCTTACTCAGGTTCCCGTTGCCGGCAACCACGACGGCAACATAACCAATAAATTCAACACAAACTGCTTCAAGAATACCTTCTGCCTTGACCAGAGCAAAAACGAGTCGATAGAGGGCGTGTACTACTCCTTTGATTACGGCAACGCTCACTTCGCCGTACTCAACACCAACGATATGTACCCGATGAGTCAGGCTCAAAGAAACTGGCTTATAAACGATATGTCCGCTTCCGACGCGCAGTGGAAGATAATTCTTGCACACCGTTCGTTCTATTCGGCAGGCAAGAACATCAACAAGCCCGACACAATAGTAATGAGAAATGTCCTTCTTCCCATTATTGATCAGCTCGATATCGATATGGTATATGCCGGTCATGACCATATGTACCTCAGAACCAATCAGGTAAAGGGCGACGCTCTTGTTGAAGGCACGACATATGTTGACGAGATATACAACGGCGAAAAAGTAACCTTTGCTGTCAATCCCGAGGGTACGGTTTACACACTTCCCTCTACCGCCGGAACAAAACGCTATGCTGTCAATGAAGATGCTATACCTCCCGTTCTTGATGTTGCGGCAGTTGCCGAAACAACACGCGACAGAGGCGGCTGCTTCTGCACGACTGAAATTAACGGCGGCAAGCTCATCTACAAAGCGTATATCGTAGACGACGAAACACAGGAGATCTCCCTCATTGACTCCTATGCGATAATGAAAACCGAACCCGGTAAATCTACGGAATCAAATCTTCCGGACGGACTTGCCATCACCTTTGCAATGTACTTCGTGAACTTCTTCACGGCAATATTCGGAATGCTGAAATCGTATTTCGGAATGCTCATCAATAAGTAATCGAAATCAAATCCGAGCAAATCAAACGGCTGCGGCTCCCATTGGTTTTTCAATGGGAGCCGCTTTTGTTTTCTGCGCCGAAGCAATGCAATAAAAAAACAGTTCGGGAGTCGTTACCGTTCTTTCGTATCGCAATAATTCCGTTTGACAGCAAAAACAAGAGTGCTCAATTCGAAATGATTCTGTAAGAAAGGACGCGCAAGCAGAAAAAAATTCCCAAAAAGCCATGAGCCTTCAATTCAGATATCAATCAAGACTTTCGGCTTAGCATAGTTTATCGCAAATAAAACACATCAAGAAAGCTCTCTTATCAGCCATGCGTTTTCTGTTTTTGTATGTGCAAGGCTTCGCGATCCGAGCAATGCTTTTCCGCAACATAAAAAAGCCGTTCGGAAAGACTTCCTCTTATCAGCCATGCGTTTCCTGTTTTTGTATGTGCAAGGCTTCGCGGTTCGAGCAATGCTTTTCCGCAACATAAAAAAGCCGTTCGGAAAGACTTCTCTTATCAGCCATGCGTTTTCTGTTTTTGTATGTGCAAGGCTTCGCGGTCCGAGCAATGCTTTTCCGCAACATAAAAAAGCCGTTCGGAAAGACTTCTCTTATCAGCCATGCGTTTTCTGTTTCGCATACGCACGAGAGCTTCGCGCAGTTCGGTCAAAAGTCATCACGGCAAAAAAATACGGTCTGCAAAAGAACTCCCCTTGCAGACCGCTGTTCGTTTTTTATTCGATTGTCACGGCGAAAAGCCGCTATCTTTCGACGGTGCGCTTTTTCAGTGCGCCTTAATTGTAATCACCGTATCGGCGCAAATGTTCTCAACATTGAACACAGCCTCGTAGTAGGTTTCGCCCGTTGAATAGTCGTACTGCGGAACCCATGAAGCCTGATACATCGTACCGTCCTCGTTGCCGGGAGTCCACGAAACGACTGCGCCGTATGGCTCTGAAGCTTTTACCTTAACCGTCGCCGTATCGCCGTCAAGCACTAAGAAGCTGCCTGAATCGACATTTACTGCGCCTGAGCAGACGACTTCGTAGCTGATGCCGACAGCGCCTGTTGTGTCAACTGTGACCTTGTGATCGGCAAGCATTTCGTCTGCCGAGGGCATCTTGATTCCGAGAAGGTTGAGGAGGAGTCTGATTATTCTCTTGAGCTTTGCAAATATTCCGGCGAACTGCTCCTGACGAACACCCATGACATATATCTTGCAGTCGGAGTTTATGTCGGAAATTTTGTAAAGACGGTAGCCCTCCGAATCGGTTCCGTAAGAAGAAAGAGTTTCCGCTTCGCCGAGAATTGCGAAAGCCGTTCCCATTTCCTCGGGGAAATTTTCAATGCTGCCTATATTGCGGAGAACCTTTACGGACATTCCGGAGGAAGAATAGCCTTTAAGAGTTTTTACTCTGAAATAGAACTCTCCGCCGTAATAAATGAGCTTGTAGTTCTCGTTTTCGAGAGTTCTGATGCGGTAGCCGTCGCCGGACTCCCATGTAACGCTGTAATGATTTTTAAGGAGATATTCTTCGCCGGTGTTCTCGTTGCGCTCGGCGACATTGATAACAAGATTTCTGTCGGCGATAACGGAATACTCGTCGTTCTCGTTCATCTTGATCTCACTGCCGTTTACAAAGACCGCGACGGTCGCGTTGTTGTAGACACGGTTTGTGAGCACGCGGAAAGTAACTACCGAACCAAGCTCAACATCTCCGCTTGTAATTTCAACGGGAGAATATCTGTCGGTATACTTTTCAAGCTCACTGCTCGTGAGGTTGTAATACGGACGGAAACAGTCGCCGTCATAGACATAAACACCGTTTTCGTCGAGATTAAACTCGACATTGCCCTCATGCGACACAACGAACATATAAGGAGGAGTGCCGTCGTCGTCGGTAATAAGAGAGCTTGAAGGAGCAATAAAGGAAACCCGAGCCGTTTCGCCTGCGGCAAGCACCGGAACGGCACAGCCGAGAAGCATCAGGACGGCAAGGAAAACACTCATTACTTTTTTCATATGGATTCCTCCGTTTTCTTATTCTTATACATATATGATTATAGCGGCACAGGGTAAAAAAGTCAATAATTCCGGCACTGTTAAACTACAAAATTATCGGAGCCGTATTTGGTGAAAAAGCACAAAATAACTTAAAAAAATCTTATATTTTACGGGTCGCCGGCGTATACTTCATACGAGGTGTATATAAATGAAAAAACCGTCTGAAAAAACAGTGACGCACATTGCCGCTGCCGCGATAACGCTCGGTGTCGGCGGACTTGCCGCGCTATTGACAAAAAAGAACATGAATGTCTACAAAACCGTGATAAAGCCGCCGCTGGCCCCGCCGCCCGCAGCTTTTCCGATAGCGTGGACCGCACTTTATATTCTGATGTCGATAGCCTTTTCGCGTGCTTTCCTCGCCTGCTCAGGCAACCGCAAGGCGCAGGACAAAAGTATTACCCTATACGGAGTAAATCTGTTCATGAACTTCCTGTGGCCCATCATTTTCTTCAATTTCAGGGCATTTCTGCCCGCACTTGTCTGGCTTGCCGGGCTTTTCGGCGTTGTGTGCGCAATGACAGCCGATTTCGGCAAGAAAGATAAGATAAGTGCGTATCTTCTCATCCCCTATCTCTTGTGGCTCGCCTTTGCGGGCTATCTGAATGCAGGTATAGTATATCTCAACTGACACGGTGCGGGGTCTAATATAAGGCGAATTCCCCGTCCGAAAAGTCCGCGATAAAAAAAAGACTGTCTTTTTCATCCGATTTGCTGTAAGATATAAAAAAACTCCGAAGGTTGGATATAAAATGAAAAGACAGTCAAATAATTATAATTTGACGAAGTTTGCCTGCTATACCTCGTATTTTACGATGTCGTCCGTATTCAGTCTGCCGCCGCTGCTTTTTGTGACGCTGCACGGAATGTACGGAATTTCGTACACGCTGCTCGGGACGCTTGTCCTCACAAACTTCTGCACACAGCTTGCGATAGATCTTGTTTTCACCTTTTTCGCAAAGTATTTCAATGTTGCGAAAACGGTTCGGGTTATGCCGCTGATAACCTCTGCCGGACTGTTTATCTACGCATTCAGCCCCTTCATCTTTCCGAATGCCGTGTACGCCGGACTCCTTATCGGCACCGTTATTTTTTCCGTTTCGGCAGGTCTGTCCGAGGTTCTTCTCAGCCCGACAATAGCCGCTATTCCGTCCGACGACCCCCAGCGTGCAATGAGCCTGCTGCACTCGCTCTATGCATTCGGCGTTATGAGTACGGTTTTGATAAGCACTCTGTATTTCAAATTTTTCGGGAGCGAAAAATGGTATTACCTCGCAATGATCTTCGCTGCGCTCCCCATTGCGGCTTCGGTAATGTTCATGCTGTCGCAGTTCCCGGAAATGAACACGCAGCCGGACAAAGCAGCGGCAAAGAAGGCGGAAAACAAGCTGCCGATACAAATACTCTGTTTAGCCTGTATCTTTTTCGGGAGCTGTGCTGAAAACGCGATGTCAAACTGGATATCGAGCTTTTTGGAAAATGCGCTCGGTATAAACAAAACGACCGGGGACATCCTCGGCGTCGCAATGTTCGCGGTGCTGCTCGGCATGGGACGGCTCTCGTACTCGAAATTCGGTAAAAACATAGGCAGAGTTCTTTTTATCAGCATGACGGGCGCTGCCGTGTGTTATCTGTCGGCAGGTCTGTTTCCGTTTGCCGTACCCGCCTTCATCGCCTGCGCACTGACGGGACTTGCAGCGGCAATGCTGTGGCCGGGCTCGCTTATAATGATGGAGGACTGTCTGCCGGGTGCGGGTGTTGCCGCATACGCGATGATGGCGGCGGGCGGTGACCTCGGCGCGTCCGTTGCGCCGCAGCTGCTCGGGATAATTATCGACAAGGTTTCGGCAAGCAACATAGCGCTCTCGCTCAGTGCGTCTACGGGTTTTTCACCCGAACAGATAGGGCTGAAAGCAGGAATGGTCGTTTCGGCAGCATTCCCGATCCTTGGTGCAGTTACCGTTGCCGTTCTCATAAAAAAAAGCAGAATGCAGAAAAGCGCTTCGGCAAATTCATAAAACAAAAGCTACTGCGGTCGCTAGCTCCGGGATATGCGGTACGGCGAACCGCAGTTTTTTTCGGCGCGCAAAAAAACGCTTATTAAACGGCAAAACTTCAATTCTACCCGGTGCATTCACGACGCATTCGGTTCTCCCCCGATTTTTGCGCGGCTGCTTCTTTGTTTGCTTCACACAAATGTATGCTGTCCGTAATCAAAAATAAACAGCTCCGGCTTTTCGTTTTTTTCGTTCAGACCCTTGTCTTTTCCGGTCGTTTTTTGCTACAATGGAATAGCCGGACATGGCGAACACGAAACGGCGGAAACGGAGCTTTTTTCGTGTTTCGACTCAGTTTATCTTCCCGGTATAGATTACCGGAAGTTAAAGCCCGAAAAGCCGGAAAAGAGCATTACGAAACGCGAACGAACGGAGGTTATTTATGTTCAATCTGCTTGTTGTTGACGATGAAAAAAATGCAAGACTGTACATGGAAGCGGTGCTTAAAAAGAACAACTACAATGTTTTCACCGCCTGTGACGGCAAAGAGGCTCTCGATATACTCGACCGCGAACATATCGACCTCGTTCTGCTCGATATCATGATGCCGAACATGGACGGCTATGAGTTCACCGAAATGCTGCGAAGCGTGGACGACACAATGCCCATTCTTATGATATCGGCAAAGCAGCTGCCCGACGACAGGCGCAGGGGCTTTCTTGCCGGGACGGACGACTACATGACAAAGCCCGTCGATGAGCAGGAAATGCTCCTCAGGATAAAGGCGCTTCTCAGGCGTGCAAGGATAGTAAACGAAAAGAAAATAACCGTAGGGGACGCGGTACTCGATTACGAATCGCTTACGGTTTCGAGAAAGGACGAAACGGTCTTTTTGCCGCAAAAGGAATTCCAGCTTCTGTATATGCTCCTCTCCTACCCCGGCAAAATCTTCACACGAATTCAGCTGATGGACGAAATTTGGGGGCCGGAATGCGAAACGGGCTGGGAAACCGTGACCGTACATATCGCACGGCTCAGAAAGCGTTTTGAAAACTGGGACGAATTCAGCATTGAATCGGTACGAGGACTCGGTTACAGAGCGGTAAAAAAAGTATGAAGAAAATAAAAAAGAAAAAGCAAAAACAAAAAACCGGTTTTATGGCGATGTCCCTGATGATGGCGCTCGTGCTGCTGGCAAATGTCGTGACGGTCGCACTGGTCGACATAGGGCTTTATTTGCTGATACTGAAATCCGGCAGAATCGACAGCGACGACCTGAATACATCAAGCGGAAAGCTCATTTTTGCACTTACGATAATAGCCTGCGTTATAGTCAGCGCGGTAATAACATTTTTTATGAGCAAGATTTTGTCGCGTCCCTTCAAAAAATTGCTCAGCATTCTGAACTCTCTCGCCGCAGGCAACTACACCGCGCGTGTTCAATTCGGCAAAAGCGCGCGCCGTTTTCTCGCGGTAAGGGAGCTTGAAGAAAGCTTCAATACGATGGCGGCGGAGCTGCAAAATACCGAAATGCTTCGCTCCGACTTCATAAACAATTTTTCGCATGAATTCAAAACTCCGCTCTCGTCCATTCTCGGCTTTACGCGCCTGCTGAAATACGACTCTCCCGAACCTGAACGGCAGAGCGAATACCTCGACATAATCGAGCAGGAGGCAATGCGGCTGTCGTCAATGGCAACGGGAATTCTCAACCTGACAAAAATCGAGAATCAGGAGATACTCTCCGCCGTTACCGAGTTCAATATTTCGGAACAGATTCGAAGCTGCATTCTGCTTTTGCAGCCGAAGTGGGAGCAAAAAGATCTCGAACTGCGCGTTGATATCGACGAGTTCACAGCCGAAGCGGACGCGGAAATGCTCAAACAGGTGTGGATAAATCTGCTCGATAACGCTATCAAGTTCACGCCGAAAAACGGCGACATATTTATCACCGGCTCGCAGACGGAGCAGGACATAAGTATAGACATCGGCAACACCGGCAGCGAGATATCACCGGACGCACAGACGCGCATTTTCGGTAAATTCTACCAGGGGGACGAGTCGCACGCCGGACAGGGAAACGGTATAGGTCTTTCGATAGTAAAGCGTATCGTTCAGCTTCACAAGGGCGAAGTGAGCGTAAAAAGCGGAAATATGCAGACTGTTTTCACCGTCACTTTGCCGAAAAAGCACCGGCAGTAAAACTTTAATGCGCACAAAAACGGACTGTGCGAAATTTCTCCCGTACTCAAAAAGAATATAACAAAAAACACGGCACCGAACGCTTAAAGCAAACGGACTGCCGTGTTTATTTTTGTTTTTCTGCGCTCTTTTTACCGTAAAATACCGGAAAACGCGAAACGCTTTTTTTGAAAGTCAACGCTGTTTTTTCGAAACACTCCGCTTCGGCGTTTCGGCGAAAAATCACCCTTTACGGACGAAGCACAATCGAATTACGGTCATTTTCTGGGCATACAGATACCGGGCGTTTGACGGAAACCGGCTCAGAAGTTCGAGCTGTTCCAGCCCCAGTCGTTTCCGCCTGTGTAGCGGACATAGGTGCGTGACGGGGCAACTCCCGCTTCTTTTTCGAGGATAGCGCAAAGCTCACGGGTGAAACGCGAAGCTGCGGCGGAATCCACCGAGCCGGAAAGCTTCACCTCGGCAAAGGCGGATTCTCCGTCGTTATTGCCCTGAAACCACATATGAGCGCCGTCGGAAATTTTGCACATAAGCCATGCTTCGTTTTTTCCGGGGAAAATCGAAATGGCTTTGCCGAGCGCATTTTTTATCGAATCCTCACTTTCGGGAGTGAGCTTTTTTGTAAGCGAAAGGTGAACAAAAGGCATAATATTCCTCCTGTTTAAGATACAATTCATTTTACTTGCCGATAAAAGACGGCGTACCGCAGTACCGGTTCACACCGGCAATTTATAACACAAAAACCAATCGAAAATTATTTGCCGAAATAATTTTTAAGCTCTTCCTTTATCTGGTCAAAGTTTTTGAACACGAGCATTATTGCCTTGAAGAACGAAACGACCTTTCTGATAAACTCCTCAAAGCCGCTTGCGCCATGGCTTCCGTCGAGATCGCCCTGATCTCCGGCTTCGCCCGTTACGGTATAAGCGAATTTCGCGACGGCAGCGACATGGTCGGAAGCGTTTTCGCCCTTGCGATTGAGAACGGTAATATATTCAAAGCTCGTGCAGTCGAGCTTGACGGTGCTGCCGTCCTTATACATGAAGCGTTCAACAGCGTCCCATTTGCCCCATTTCTGATCCCAGTTGCCGCCCATTGACTCAACGAAGGACGAGCAGTCGTTATAGTCGCCGTTGTTTTTAAGCTCGACCCATGCGTCTTTAAGTCCGCAGCCGTCGACAAGAATGGATTTAAGGTTTGAGTCATCGTTGAACAGGAAGGCGTTGAAATCACCCGTAACGATAACGGGACGGTCTACCTTGCGGTTGTTAATAAGCTCTGCAAGCTGAGTGAAGTTGTCGCGGCGCGCGTTCACGGAAGCCTCGCCGCCGTTTGCATCGGCGTGGATATCATAGAAATCGACAAGAACGCCGTCGGCTATTTCAATGCAGACATATGTTATACCCTTCTGAGAGAACTGGTCGGCTCCCTCGTCTACGAGTCCGGCAAGAGTATTCCACGGAATGTGACTTTCGTTGTACATTTTATGACCCTTAGTGAACACATTAGTGCCGTCGCCGTAGGGAACGCCGCCGTGGTGCTGCGTTGCATAGTTATAAGATTTAAGCTGCTTTACGAGATACTCGTGGTAGCCAAAATCCTCCTGCGCCGCAAAGATATCAAAGCCGCCTGCTTCGACAAATCTGCCGATATCCGCTTGATTCGCAAGCACATTTTTGTCCTCGCCGCCGGTGATATAGTCTATCGAAGGCAGACCGGCAACATTAAGGCAAATTGCGGAGAATTCGCCGCTGTCCCCCGTTGTTGCAGCGGAAGCGCCCACCGCGCAGGCGGAGAAAAACATGAGAACGCTGAGAAATACGGATAATACTTTTTTCATCATTTTTGTTCCTCTCTCGGGAATGCACCCTTATTTTTTAGGAATGGGGAAAACCTCCCCATATGACTAAGAGGACAGAACAAAGCCCTGTCCTCTTAAAGTATAACATTTCAGCTAAAAAGTGTCAAACTTTTTTTTACGGCAATTATACGACCTTTACGCCGATGACTGCCTTTTCGCCGTTGATATCCCACTCTTTGACGATTCCGTCGGGAGAAGCCAGCTCTACGGTGTCGGCAAGGACATCGCCTGCGATATCGTTCAGCTTGCCGCCGATAATCTTTTCGAGTTTTTCGCTGCCCCGAATGGTGACGGCGATATGGTCGGTGACATTGAAATCGGCTTCCTTGCGCATCGTCTGAATCTTCGAGATTATCTCACGGACAAAGCCCTCCGCAATAAGTTCATCGGTAAGCTCGGTGTCGAGAGCGATGGTGTAGCCGTTGTCTGTAACGGCGAAGGAATTTTCAAGCTGCTCTGCCGAAATAAGCAGATCGTCTGCCGTAAGCTCGACATTGCCCGTAGAAAGAGCGAGTGTGATGAAGCCCTTTTCGTCAAGCTCCTTCTTTGCCGCTGCGCCGTCGAGAGAAGCAAGAAGCGTGCGGATTTCGCCGAGCTGTTTACCGTACTTCGGGCCGAGCGTTTTAAGCTGCGGCTTGAACAAATACGAAACGAGTCCGTTTGCCGAATCGGTGAAAATAACTTCCTTTACATTCAGCTCGTCCCTGATAATATCGGTATACTGCTTGCCGAGTATCTTGTCGGTGACTACGGTTATGTTTGCAAGGGGTTGTCTGTTCTTGATGTTCGCGCCGTTTCTTGCTGCTCTGCCGAGAACGACAACGCTGAGAACCTCGTCCATTGCGGCTTCAAGTTCGGGATCAATCCACGCTTCGTTAACAACGGGATAATCGCACAGGTGGATGCTCTCGGGCGCATTCTTATCAACGCTTCTTACGAGATTCTGATAAATTTCCTCGGTCATGAACGGAATCATGGGGGCGGCAGCCTTGCATATAGTAACGAGCGCGGTGTAAAGCACCATGTATGCGTCTATCTTGTTCTGCGGAAGTCCCTGTACCCAATAACGCTCTCTGCCGCGGCGGACATACCAGTTAGACATCTCGTCGACGAAGGAATCGAGAGCCTTTGCCGCTTCGGGAATACGGTAGTTGTCAAGGTGATCATCGACTGCTTTAACGGTGGAATTAAGGCGCGAAAGGAGCCACTTGTCCATTACATTAAGCTCGTCGTAATTTATCGTGTACTTTGTGGGGTCGAAGTTATCTATATTCGCATAGAGGACATAGAAAGCATAGGTGTTCCAAAGAGTACCCATGAACTTGCGCTGACCCTCCTCAACGGCTTTTCCGTGGAAGCGGTTCGGAAGCCACGGAGCGGAGTTGGTGTAGAAATACCAGCGGATAGCGTCCGCGCCGTACTTTTGGAGTGCGTCGAACGGGTCAACGGCGTTGCCCTTCGATTTAGACATCTTCTGTCCGTTTTCGTCCTGAACATGGCCGAGAACGATAACATTCTTAAAGCAGGGCTTATTGAACAGAAGCGTTGATATCGCGTGGAGCGAATAGAACCAGCCGCGCGTCTGATCGACGGCTTCGGAGATGAAATCCGCCGGGAACTGACTCTCGAAAAGCTCTTTGTTTTCAAACGGATAGTGGTGCTGGGCAAACGGCATGGAGCCGGAATCGAACCAGCAGTCGATAACCTCGGGGACGCGCTTCATCTGCTTGCCGCACTCGGGACATTTTATGGTGACTGCATCGATGTATGGGCGGTGAAGCTCAATATCATCGGGGCAGTTGTCGCTCATCTCTTTAAGCTCGGCAATACTGCCTATCGCGTGGCGGCAGCCGCATTCGCACTCCCAAATATTGAGAGGAGTTCCCCAGTAACGGTTACGGGAAAGACCCCAGTCCTGAACATTTTCGATAAAGTTGCCGAAGCGTCCTTTGCCTATGCTCTCGGGCATCCAGTGGATCATGTTGTTGTTACGGACAAGGTCGTCGCGTACCGCAGTCATCTTTATGAACCACGATTCTCTTGCGTAGTAGATTAGGGGCGTGTCGCAGCGCCAGCAGTGGGGATAGTCATGCTCAAACTTCGGTGCGTCAAAGAGCTTGCCGTCCTTTTCGAGATCGATAAGAATGGGCTTGTCCGCGTCCTTGACGAACATACCGGCATAGGGGGTTTCGGCTGTCATATCGCCCTTTGAATCGACGAACTGGACAAACGGCAGGTCGTATTTTCTGCCAACATTTGCATCGTCCTCACCGAACGCCGGAGCGATATGGACTATTCCCGTACCGTCAGTGAGAGTGACATAACCGTCACAGGTTATATAATGACCCTTTTTGCCCTGTTTTGCGACATAATCGCCGGTGCATTTGAAAAGAGGCTCGTATTCTCTGTATTCAAGATCCTTACCCTTTACGGTTTCGAGTATCTCGTACGCCTTTTCGCCGTCCTTGGCAAGCGGAGAGAGAACCTTATCGAGAAGCGCCTGAGCCATATAATATGTGTAGCCGTCAGCCGCTTTGACCTTGCAATAGTCGCTTTCGGGGTTTACGCAGAGCGCGACATTCGAG
Source organism: Clostridiaceae bacterium (assembly GCA_016297645.1). GTDB lineage: Bacteria > Bacillota > Clostridia > Oscillospirales > Acutalibacteraceae > RUG806. Next base: position 5,641 of record JAEDGF010000010.1, on the reverse strand, counting down.
GGGAGTGTCCAGGGAGTAGTTGTCCATGCGAGGAAATATGCGTCCTCGCCCTTGACCTTGAAGCGAACGACTGCCGAGCGCTCCTTAACGGTCTTGTAGCCCTGTGCGACCTCGTGCGAGGACAGCGGAGTTCCGCAGCGGGGACAATAGGGAACTATTTTGAAACCCTTGTAAAGAAGTCCCTTGTCCCATATCGTTTTAAGCGCCCACCACTCGGACTCGATATAGTCGTTGTGATATGTTACATAAGGGTTGTCCATGTCAGCCCAAAAGCCGACCGTGCAGGAGAAATCCTCCCACATTCCCTTATATTTCCACACGCTCTCCTTGCACTTTTCGATGAAGGGAGCGATACCGTATTTCTCTATCTGCTCTTTGCCGTCAAGTCCGAGGAGCTTTTCGACCTCTATCTCAACGGGCAGACCGTGCGTATCCCAACCGGCTTTACGGGGAACCATATAGCCCTTCATGGTGCGGTAGCGCGGGATCATATCCTTTATGACACGGGTGAGGACATGACCGATATGCGGCTTGCCGTTTGCCGTGGGGGGACCGTCGTAAAAGACATACGACTTGCCTTTTTTGCGTGTGTCCATGCTCTTTTCGAAGATATGGTTTTCACGCCAGAATTCTTCAACGATCTTTTCACGCTGAACAAAGTTCAGGTCGGTAGAAACCTTTTTGTACATTCCTGTTTACCTCCGTTTTATACCGCGCCGGTTCATGTCGGATTTTTCCGAAACACCGGGAACGCGGAGAAATAAAAAAGCCTCCCGTCCGCAATAGGACGAAAGCCATCGTTTATAAACCACCTATCACATACATTCATATGCTGCCCCGATAACGGTGAGCGTCCGTCCGCCCTTACTGAATTTCGGGACGGCGACTCCAAAGTGATCTTCACCGAAGGCTACTTGCATGGGGATCGCACCCTTCCCCACTCTCTGAGGCGTTTGCAAACGGCTACTCTCTTTTTCACGGTCTTTTTACTACGCATTATATTTTAGAATAGAAGCCGGGTTTTGTCAAGCATTTTTAGCTTTTTGTGCGGAAAGCGGTAAAAACCGCACCGTAAAGCTGCCGTTTTTGCGCAAAAACACGGGTGACGGTTTTCTGTGTTCCTCATATCATGTATTGAGGAGGAGATTAAAGTGACCAATGTTGAAACGGCTGCGGTTATCGGCGGCGATTCCCGTCAGATATACTGCGCCGAAAAACTCAGGGCAAGGGGCTACAAAACGCTTTTATTCGGCTTTGAATTAAGCGACGACAACGCCGCGCTCGGGAAAACCGACGACCTTAAAAAAGCAATGTCCGCCGATATTATAGTTTTGCCCCTGCCGGTAAGCAAAAACGGACGGCTCCTCAACGCTCCCTTTTGCGACAGGGAAATTCCGCTTTCGGAAATAACGAATCAGATTACACCCGAAAAAAAAGTTTTTTACGGAATGGGCTCGCGGCAGCTTGAACGGGCACTTGCCGATTCGGGCTGTGAATTTTATGATTACTATAAATTTCAATCGCTTCTGATAAAAAACGCCCTGCTTACAGCAGAGGGAGTATTGGGAATAATAACGGATAAAATTCCGAAAACGGTTTTCGGAATGAAAGTCGCCGTAACGGGTTACGGCAGAATAGGATATTTTACCGCCAAGGTGTTAAAGGCGCTCGGTGCACAGGTGACGGTGTTCGCGCGTTCGCCCGAGCAACTCACGAAAGCCGAGTGCGCGGGCTTAAAAACTGCGGAGATACAGAGCTTTTGCTGTGAAAAAAGGAATTTCGACTGTCTTGTAAACACCGTCCCGGTGCAGATACTCGGCGACGAGGCGCTGAACGCCCTCTCGCCCGATACGGTCATCATAGAAACCGCGTCCGCGCCCTACGGAGTGGATTTTGAAAAGGCAAAGAAAAAGGGCTTCACCGTAATTAAAGCGTTTTCGCTGCCCGGGAAGACCTCTCCCGTTTCCGCCGGGGACGCCGTTGCGGACGCAATAGTAAAAAAACTCTCGGGAGGTGCAGTATGAACAGAAAACAGGTAGGCTTCGCTCTGTGCGGTTCCTTTTGCACTTTCAAAAGAGTCATTCCGGTAATAAAGGAACTGTCGGAGGAATATGACATCATCCCGATAATGAGCTACAACGCTTACGGCACGGATACGCGCTTCGGCTCCGCACGCGGCTTTGTTGACGAGATAGAAAGTATCTGCGGCAGAAAAACGATAGCCACACTCACCGAAGCCGAGCCGATAGGCCCGAAAAAGCTCTTGGACGCGCTCATAATCGAGCCTTGCACGGGGAACACACTCGCAAAGCTCGCAGCCGGAATTGCCGACACGCCCGTTACTCTTGCGGCAAAATCGCATTTGCGCAATGCCCGTCCGCTCATCATAGCGGTTTCAACGAACGACGCTCTCGCAGGCGCGGCGAAAAACATCGGTTCGCTTCTCAACTACAAGAACATATTCTTTGTCCCCTACCGTCAGGACGATCCCGACGGGAAGCCCACTTCAATCGTAGCCGATTTTTCAAAGACGGGAGATACGCTCATAAACGCGCTTTCGGGCAAACAGATACAGCCGATCGTATTATAAACCGGGCTGAAAGCACTCGGAAATATTTTCACGGTCAACAAAAAAACACACCTTTCAAAAACCGTGAAAAGCAAAACTGTCATAAAGTATATTTCAGGGGAGGTAAAGAACCGAGTTCTTTACCTCCCCTTGCGGGCGCGGGAAGCTCGCCGTCAGGCAAAGCTCCCGCGCAGGATTATTTAAGCCGTCATTTTATTTTCTCTTGAAAATCGAGAACAGCTTTTTGAAGAAGCGAACTATAAGCTCCCAGAAGGAAACCTTGCTTCCCGTTGAGCCTGAGCCGTCGTCGGGTTTATCAGTATCCGTTGTTGCGCCGGCAATAGAAACTACAACATTCTTTGTGCCTGCCGGGATGTGATAAATTCCGTTTTCGTCGGCTTCGATTGCTCTGCCGTCGAGGTAAACAATGAAGTCGGGGTAATTGAAGTTCGAGTATGTGTATACGGTAAACGGACATTCGCTTGTGCGTGACCAGTAAATCGCACCGTCGTTGTATACCTTGTAGAAGCCTGCAACGGTATAGTCCATCTTACGCATATTCTGGAACTTGATTATTCTTGCATTGCCGTAGTCGACAGCGAGAACGGTGATGACCTTTTCAGCCTTCAATGTACCGTCGGCGGTAACAGCCGTGAGTGTAACGGTACCTTCCGCGAACGCGTAGAACTTGCCGTTGAAATAGGTCAGTATCGAATCGTCGCTTGAAGTCCACTGTGCGTTCGCTTCGAGTGTTTCAGCAGGCATTCTCATCGCCTTGATATCGACTTCGGTTCCCGCGCGGACAACATCAGGAGCAATGATTTCAAGATGATCGTTTGTGTGGTCGTAAGCCGGAAGCTCCTTCTCCTCCGTCTTGCCGCAGCGCGAGCATTCACGCATTGCCGTACCGGTGGAGGTATATGTGGGAGCAACGGTTACTTTCCAATCGCCCCAGTCATGACCGAGAGCGGGAATTTCGGTTGCTTCGACCAGCGTCTTGCCGCACTTCTCGCAGACCTTTGCGTCCGTCATACCGGGCTCGGTGCAGGTTGCTTCCTTACCGGGAACGGTCTTTTCGGTATGCTCTGCAACGGGTATCGCACGGGTTTGGAAATGAGCTGCGTTGTTTGCACATACTCTCTTTTCAAGACCCTCTTCGGTGCAGGTGGCAGGCGTTACGACTGTCCACTCGCCGTACTTGTGACCGATTGCCTTGTCGGTCACGGTCGTTCTGCTGATTTCCGTACCGCAGACGGAGCATTTAACAACCTCTTCATGCGAGCCGTCGGTTTCGCAGGTCGCGGGAACGATGTTCTCATTGACTGCGTCGCCGGGAGTGTGCTTTGCAAGGTCGGTCGGACGGGTTTCGGTTTCGCCGCACTTGTCGCGCTGACAGGTTCTGGTTTCCTCGCCCTTCTCGGTGCAGGTGGCTTTCTTTGTTTCAGCCCACTCGCCCCAATCGTGTCCGAGTGCGGGAGTTACCTCCTGAGCTTTAAGCTCCTTGCCGCATACGGAGCACTTCTCGCCTGCGGTAAGTCCGGTTTCGGTGCAGGTCGCTTCCTTACCGGGAACGACTTCCGCCTTGTGTCCGGTTGCTTTGTCCTTTACGGTTTCTCTGCTGATTTCAGCACCGCAGACGGAGCATTTAACAACTTCGTCATGCGAGCCGTCGGTTTCGCAGGTCGCGGGAACGATATTCTCATTGACTGCGTCGCCGGGAGTATGCTTTGCAAGGTCGGTCGGACGGGTTTCGGTTTCGCCGCACTTGTCGCGCTGACAGGTTCTGGTTTCCTCTCCCTTCTCGGTGCAGGTGGCTTTCTTTGTTTCAGTCCACTCGCCCCAATCGTGTCCGAGTGCGCCTACCTCCGCTGTTTCGGAAGCGCCGCATTCGCATTCGCGAACCTTTTCGCCTTCCTCTGTGCAGGTAGGTGCGGTGGTTTCCTTCCACTCGCCGTAGGTATGAGCTTCGGAGGTGTACTGTGCGGTAACGGTAAGAGAGCCATGGATATCGGTAATATCCTTATCCCAACCGCTGAATGAATAGTGGTTTTCGCTGCCGTAGTCACGGGTAAGTCCGGTGGGAGCTTCGTCGGCTGCCGACATTCCGTTGAGTACGGATACCGTTTTAAGCTCGGTGCCGTCCCAATCAACAAATGTCACGGTGTAGAACGGATCGTCCTCGGTGCCGTCCTCCTTGCCGTTGCCGTTCTTATCCTCGCCGTACAGAGCGGTGATAACAACATCTTCGGTTATCTTTTCGGGGACATTGTCCCAGCCCTTGAACATATAGCCCTTGTCGGGAGTTACGGTGGGTTCCCACGAGGTGCTGTATGCGAGATTCTTAACGACCGTTATTGTCGTGGTGCCGGTAAGAGTACCGTGCGCGCCCTTGTCGAAGGAAACGGTGCAGTGAGCTTCGTCACCGTCGGGAATCTCGTTGCCGTTGAGGTCCTCCGCATAAACTGCGGTGAATGTGATATCGCCGTTTACGGTAACAGTCGAAGGATCAACCTTTTCGCCGTCAAGAGTCCAGTAAGCGAAGCACTTGCCGTCGGGCTTGGTTTCGTTTGCCTTATCTTTGCCGGGAACGGCAGCCGGAGCAAGTCCCGCAAGGACAAGCTCAGTCACCTTCGAGCCGTTCATATCATATGTTACGGTGAATTTGCCCTCGTCCTCGTCTGCCGTGCCGTTGTGGTTTTCGTCAACGCCGAATACTGCGGTAAAGTGCGTATCGGCTTTGATGACCGTATCGGCGGGAACAACTTTTGTTCCGTCCGCAAGAGTCCAGAAGCGGAATGCATAACCGGTGTCTGCCTGAGGAGCGGGAACATTGACGGGCTTCATGCCGTCAAGAACCTTTTCGCTCGTGTTTCCGTTGAGCGAACCGCCGTTCGATGCAGCATATGTTACATTCCGCGGAGTTTCGTTTTCATCGGGGATGCCGTTTCCGTTGGCATCCTTTTTCCACTGAGCATAGAGGACAACATCAACTTTACCTGTGGTGAGGTTGATGACCTCTGCTTTGTCATCATACGCAGTGCCGGTACCGTCGGAGGCGGTGTTCCAGCCGGC
>JAEDGF010000077.1 GCA_016297645.1 Clostridiaceae bacterium | reverse complement strand
CTTCTGATTGCAGATAGCAATGGTTTTACAGTTAGGCATTGGCTTTCCTCCTTTCATTTGATTTGAATCTTTCGATCCACTTAAACGCAAAGTGTAGTTATCCCTTTGCGCTTAAGTCGTTGCGTTTAATTCGATCTCATCCCCCAAACGCATAAAAGGAAATCAACAAGCGTTCAGTTGCTAACCGAACTCATAGGAATTTCACCTCCGCCGGGTACTCCGCCAGCTCCGTAGAGAAGTATCATTATCCCTGAATCGTTTCATCGCCTTATCCGTAGCAATCGGATATTTCAGAATAGTTCGGAATCGCTACCCACCTTGCTTTCCGTAATAACCCTTACGGGCAGGAGGTTCTTGGCGCACCTTCATCCGGCTGAGCATTATACTCCGATCAGGAATGTACTTGTTGAATGTGTATTCAGTTGTCAAGGTGCTTGGACAAACTGAACATTTCAACTTGCCCTCAAGGAGTAGCCGTCGAGAAGGGCAAAAATAAAACCATTTTCCTAAAAAATTTTGAAAAAAATAAAAAAAGCCCATTCAAAGCGAATGGACTGAAAATAAAAAAAGGCTCTAACCTCTACAACTTGTAGCGATTAGAGCCAAAAAAACGCCCACACCATCTTTCGATAATGTGGGCGAATACTATTAACTTGTTGCGTTGTTCGCTAACTGCTGATTAGCGCTTTTCGCTAATAGCTGCCTGTGCTGCTGCGAGGCGAGCGATCGGAACACGGAAGGGTGAGCAGGAGACATAGTCAAGTCCGATCTTGTGGCAGAACTCAACGGATGTGGGGTCGCCGCCGTGCTCGCCGCAGATACCGCAGTGGAGGTGCGGATTTACGGGCTTGCCGAGGTCGAGAGCCATCTTCATGAGCTTGCCTACGCCCTTCTGATCGAGCTTTGCGAACGGATCGTTCTCAAAGATCTTGGTGTCATAGTAAGCGTTGAGGAACTTACCGGCATCGTCACGGCTGAAACCGAAGGTCATCTGAGTGAGGTCGTTTGTGCCGAAGCAGAAGAAATCAGCTTCTTTTGCGATCTCGTCAGCGGTAAGAGCTGCTCTCGGGATTTCGATCATTGTGCCGACTTCGTATTTGAGGTCGATACCTGCCTTTGCGATCTCTTCATCGGCGGTAGCAACAACGATGTTCTTAACAAACTTGAACTCCTTGACTTCGCCGACAAGGGGAATCATGATCTCAGGCTTAACGGTCCAGTCAGCGTGCTTCTTCTGAACATTGACGGCAGCGCGGATGACAGCTCTGGTCTGCATCTTTGCGATTTCGGGATAGGTGACGGTAAGACGGCATCCGCGGTGACCCATCATGGGGTTGAACTCGTGGAGAGAAGCGATAAGAGTCTTTATAGCTTCAACTGTCTTGCCCTGAGCCTTTGCGAGAGCTTCAATGTCGGCTTCCTCGGTGGGAACAAACTCGTGAAGCGGCGGATCAAGGAAACGAATGGTAACGGGCTTGCCTTCAAGAGCCTCATAGAGAGCCTCGAAGTCACCCTGCTGATAGGGAAGAATCTTTTCAAGAGCAGCTTCTCTTGCTTCAACGGTATCGGCGCAAATCATCTCACGGAATGCGGCGATTCTGTCAGCTTCGAAGAACATATGCTCGGTACGGCAAAGACCGATGCCCTCTGCGCCAAGCTCAACAGCCTTGATGGCGTCTTTGGGTGTATCGGCGTTGGTGCGGACTTTAAGAGTTCTGAACTCGTCAGCCCAAGCCATGATTCTGCCGAACTCGCCTGCGATGGAGGCGTCAACGGTGGGGATAGCGCCGGCGTAGATGTTGCCGGTGGTGCCGTCGATGGAGATAACATCACCCTCATGGAAGGTGGTGCCTGCGAGGGTGAACTGCTTGTTCTCCTCGTCCATAGCTATCGCTGTGCAGCCGGAAACGCAGCAGGTACCCATACCGCGGGCAACAACGGCTGCGTGAGAGGTCATACCGCCGCGAACGGTGAGAATGCCCTGAGAAGCCTTCATGCCGGTGATATCTTCGGGAGAGGTTTCAAGACGGACAAGAACGACCTTCTCGCCTCTTTCTTTCCACGCGCAAGCGTCCTCGGCGGTGAAAACGACTTTACCGCAGGCAGCACCGGGAGATGCGCCGAGACCCTTGCCGAGAGGTGTAGCTGTTTTGAGAGCCTTTGTATCGAACTGGGGATGAAGAAGAGTGTCGAGGTTTCTGGGGTCGATCATTGCGACTGCTTCCTCGGGGGTTCTCATGCCCTCGTCAACGAGGTCGCAGGCGATTTTGAGAGCAGCCTGAGCCGTTCTCTTGCCGTTACGGGTTTGGAGCATGAAGAGCTTGCCGTGTTCAACGGTGAACTCCATGTCCTGCATATCTCTGTAATGGTTTTCGAGAGTAGCGCAAACGCCCTTGAACTGCTCGAAAGCCTCGGGGAATTTATCTGCCATTTCCTGAATGTGCATGGGGGTACGAACGCCTGCAACAACATCTTCGCCCTGAGCGTTGGTGAGGAACTCACCGAAGAGGCCCTTAGCGCCTGTTGCGGGGTCACGAGTGAAAGCAACGCCTGTGCCGCAGTCATCACCCATGTTGCCGAATGCCATGGACTGAACATTTACTGCGGTGCCCCATGAATAGGGGATATCGTTGTCGCGGCGATAAACATTTGCACGGGGGTTATCCCATGAACGGAAAACGGCTTTGATAGCGCCGAAGAGCTGTTCTTTGGGATCGGAGGGGAAGTCTGCGCCGATTTTTGCCTTGTATTCTTCCTTGAACTGGCGTGCAAGCTCTTTGAGGTCGTCGGCGGTAAGCTCGACATCCTGTGTAACGCCCTTTGCCTCTTTCATGGCGTCGATGAGCTGCTCGAAGTATTTCTTGCCGACTTCCATAACGACATCGGAATACATCTGAATGAATCTTCTGTAGCAGTCCCAAGCCCAACGGGGATTGCCGGACTTAGCTGCGATAACCTCGACAACTTCTTCGTTAAGACCGAGGTTGAGGATGGTGTCCATCATGCCGGGCATGGAAGCGCGTGCGCCGGAACGGACGGAAACGAGAAGGGGATTTTCCTTATCGCCGAATTTTTTGCCTGTAATGCCTTCCATCTTGACGATGTACTCGTTGATTTCAGCCATGATCTCGGGATTGATCTCTTTGCCGTCCTCATAGTACTGAGTGCAGGCTTCGGTGGAGATCGTAAAGCCTTGGGGAACGGGCAGGCCGATGTTGGTCATCTCGGCAAGGTTTGCGCCTTTACCGCCGAGAAGTTCTCTCATGTTGGCGTTGCCTTCCGAGAAAAGGTAACAAAACTTTTTACTCATGTTTTTCCTCCGTATTTCAGCAAAAGCTGAATTATTTTTTTCATCTTTCCGGGGGTGTGTGAACGGTATAAACCCCCGGACAGGTCTAACCTTGAATATTATAGCAGAGTCAATACTTGCTTTGCAAGTAATTTTATGGATAAAATGACGAAAATGGGCAACTTTTTTTTGTTTATTTTTACATAGGCGCGGCTGTCGGCGCGTTTTTTTATGCAAAAATCATTTCCGTCGCGGGCTGCTGCGTCGATACCGGCACGGCACAGCAAATCAAAAAAGCCGGTTACCGTACTATGTCGAACAGTCCGGTCGAAATGAGCATATCAATATAGTTCTTTTTTTCTTCGTCGGAAAAATGCTTCTGCGGTGAAGCGGCTGCGCCGACTTCAAAGCCCAGATATTCAAGAATTGCCTTTACGCCCGGAATGATAGGATATTTTTTCATTGCGGCGATAAGACCGGTGACCTTGCGCTGAATGCCGAGAGCCTCCGCCATGTCGCCCTTTTTGTAAGCTGCGTAAATGGCTTTCATCTGCGGAAGGAGGAAATTGTAGGTCGAGCCTATGCCGCCGTCCGCACCTGCCGCAAGTCCGCAGAGCAGCATTTCGTCCGGTCCGTTCATGACGGTAATATCTTCTCTTGCGGCGCGCAGCTGAATGAACGGGTCGTAGTCCGAGTAGGTCCATTTTACCGCCGTTATGTTCTCTTTTTCAAGCAGACGCTTAAACAGGTCGAGCGAGAGCTTTGCGGCGGCTGCCGGTGTGTAATATATCATCAGGGGAATGCTGACAGCGTCGGCAATGCGGACATAGTAGTTGTAGATATCCTCCTCATCGTATGAGAAATAGAACGGCGGAACTGCCGATATTGCGTCCGCACCGGCTTTTTCGGCGTGGCGGGCAAGCTCTATCGTTCTGTTCATATTCATGTCGGTGATGTGCACGATCTTGACGGCGTTGTCACCGATGAACTCCACCGCTTTTTCGCAAAGCGTTTTGCGCTCGTCAAAGTCGAGTAGGAAGCCTTCTCCGGTTGCTCCTCCTATGTAGAAGCCGTCGGCGCCCTGTGACAAATGGCGGTCGATAAGTTTGTTCAGCACCGGTACATTTATCTTTTCGTCCCTTGTGAGAGGGGTGATAAGCGCCGGCATGATACCTTCGATTTTTTTCATAATATTTTCTCCTTAAATGCTGCCGTGACTCTGACCCGCTATGGGGTCGGGCGGCAGATTTTTATAAAATCAACGCCCGGCAAAAACCGTGCTTCACCGAAAAAGCGTTGTTTTTATCTTTTTGTGAAGCCCATTTTCAAAAGGCTCGTCTCGGTATCCGTCAGCGAAACGGTGTCGGAATCATTTGACGAGTAGTTCGATATTATTCCGAGTGTGATAAGGTCGCGCACATTCTGCGGCTTGTCGAGCGCGTAAAAGTGCATGGTGAGGACATACATCTCTCCCTGTTTTTCGGCGGAATAGGTGCAGTAGCTCTCGTTTGCCACCGCTTCGCAGCGGTTGCGAAGCTCCTCGGTGAAGAGCGAATACTCCTCGTCCGTCATGCCGACGACCGAAAAATAGACGGTGTCGTACATCTCCGTTACGGTGTCTTTTTTGCTGCCGAGCTCGATCGTTTCGAAGCTGTCGCCGCCGGTCGTTACGGCGTAGGAGGTCGATTTAAGTCCCTTGAAGCCGTGCGGCGCGTCCGGGATGCCGTTGTCGGAGAGGAGCGCCGTGTATTCGTCGGATGCCTGCGCTCCGACGCTGCCGTCGTCCCTGTTTTTGAAGTAGGGGACTGCGACAAAAAATATGAGCACGGACACAACGGCAAAAGCCGTGACCGCCGATGTTGCTATTATCATTTTCTTTTTGTTGTCCGGCATGGTTTATCTCCGTTTTCGTTGTTATTTTGATAAGTCCGGGACGGTTATTGCGTCCGTTTGTCCGGTTTATTTTGCGCGGCTGTCTTTTCGGCTGTTGATGAAAGCGCTTCGAGTGCCGGAAGCGCGGCTGTGTTTCACCGAAATCATACCGAAATCGCGGGGCGCACCGAAAACACGCCGATGTAATACCGGCGGCAACACAAAAAGGCGCTCCCACGGGTGAGAACGCTTTTTCTTTATTTCTTTAATCCGCCGAAGAGCTTAACATTGTCGAAGGTGCAGGTGTATTTCCCGTCCTCGACGCCGTGAATTATCTCGCAGACCTTGTCGTTGTAGGGTGTGGGTACGCCGTACTTTCTGCCGTAGGCACAAACTACGCCGTTTATCGCGTCGACCTCGCACTTTCTGCCCTTTTCGAGGTCTTGGAGCATACTCGCTTTGAGCAGACGGTGCTTTTTGATGCAGATGGGGATAAGGGCGAAGGCTATTTTCTTTTTAAGCCCGTCCCGTTTGTAGTCGAGCAGCTTAACAATGTCCTTGCCCTGAACAGGCTCGATCTTTATGCCTGCGGCAGCCGCTACATCAATGCATTCTTTTATGAGGTTCTGACAGCATACGCGCGAGGTCTTGTTCTCCGCAGCGTCGCCGAAGGTGCCGCCGATAACGGCAGACATTCCGCTGAACGCCGCATTTATGAGGAGCTTCGACCAGCGTACACCCATGAAATTGTCCTCTATTTCAACGGGGCACATTTTTTCGAGTATCGCTTTTACCTCGTAGAGCTTATCGTCTTTTTTGCCGTTCATTCTGCCGAGTCCGAAGCTCATGGAGTCCGGTTCGCTCGTAAGCTCCGAAACGCCCTTGCCGTGGAGCGTTGCGCCCCATGCGACGGTGCAGCCCATGGTCCTGTCCTCGCCGACGACTTCTGAAACCGAAAGCTCCGGGAGTCCGTTTTGCAGTGTGCAGACAATGCAGTCGTCCGTCATGTTCTTTTGAAGCGATTTAAGGACATTGACATTGTCGAGCTGTTTTGTGAGAAGCAGTACAAGCTCGTATTTATCGGTCATTTCGTCCGGTGTGAGTGCGTGTACGGGGACTGTGAAATCGACCGTTCCGGTGATGTGTGCACCGTTTTTGTTCATGGCTTCCACATGGTCGCGGTTGCGTGTGACGAGATCGACCTCAACACCGGCTTTTGCAAGATACGCGCCGAGGACCGTTCCGAGAGAGCCTGCTCCGTAAATAACTGTTTTCATGCGCTTATCCTCTTGTTCCCGGCTTCAAGCCCAGTCCGAAGAACCAGTTGATAAGGTCGGCAAAGAACTGACCCAAACGGGTAAGGAAATTGATTATTGACGAGCCGCCGTTGTTTACGAGGTTGTATGCAACTATGACGATATCGCGGTCGATGCCCTTCTGTGCGGTGCCTATCGTGTAAACGCCGTTCTCGTCGGGAATGAGGTGATCGCGTCCGTCAAAGGTAAAGTCTGCAATATTTTCTTCGTTGCCGTTTATGATGTCGACATAGTAGCTGTCGGCTGCAAAGGCTCTGTAACAGGTGGTGTCGTTTTCCTCGTAACCGCCTGTCGGCTCTATTTTGAATTTGAAAATTCCGCCGTCTGCGACATAGTTCGAGTCGGCATCAACGGGGACTATCGTAAACATTCTGCTCTGCTCTTCGAGTGTGGTAACGGAATGCGCCTTGGTGTAGCTGCCGTCGGCGGCAAGCACCGCCGGGACTGCGCACATAACGCACATTACAGCGGCAAGGATAACGGCTAAAACTTTTTTCATATGTAACAGCTCCTTTTTTTATTTTTACGCACGGCAAAAAGCCGCGTATACATTTATACATTATGATTATAACCGCCGGGACGCTGTTTTGCAATAGCTTTGACGAAAAAAACAGCGCCGTAAAGCCCGAAAAACGGTATTTTAACGAAAACACGGCGTACCCGACGGGGAGTTTGACGGGATTATTTCTCCTCGGGAATGTACTGGTATGTAACGCCGTCAAACTGATAGGTGACATCGTCCGGGTTGCCTATGCCGGAGGTGTAGTAGTTGACGCGCTCCATATCGAACGAGCCGTCCGGCGACACGGTGATAACGGTGCAGCCACGTTGCGAGCCCTCCTTCGAGATGCCGGGGTAGGCGAGGTAGTCGATGCTCAGATCGTACGAAAGGCGTATGCCCTTGTATTCAAGGCTCAGGCTGTTGTAGTGGTCGTGTCCGCAGAAAAAGCCCTTGGTGGAGCCTAATTCGAGCGCCGTTTCGAACAGATTGTCGTCGTGCAGCGGACAGTAGATAAGCCCCTTTGTTTCGCCTATAAAGCCGTCTATGTATTTTACATCGGCGGTGTCCTTGTAGCCGTTGTTCGAAAATTCCGTAAACGCCGTTTTGTATTCGCCGGTGGGAATGTGCATGAAGATGAGCGATTTCGGGATATCCGCTCCGAGCGCCTTGTTCCGCGCGGTGAGCTCTTCTATGTTCTTTTTGTACCACGCGATCTGGTCCTCGTGGACATTGTCGTACTTCCACTGAATGCCGAAATAGTCGCCGTCGGTGTAAGTGTTGGAGTCGATACAAACGAGCGCCTGAGTTATAACGCCCTTACTGTTCTTGACGAGAATTATGTTGTTGCCCGCGCCGTAAATGTCCTCGGGTCCCTTTTCGAAAAGGCACCTCGAATACTTTTCGTCAAGGTACAATTCCGAGAGGTCGTCGCGCGTGTAGTAGCTGTAAGCCTCGGTGTCGTGGTTGCCGTAGACGATAGTCCAGTAGCAGTCGAGGGAATTCATGAGCGCGGCAAATTCAAGCGCGCCCGTCTTGTTGTTGAAGGTGCCTGCCTGGAACGGAACGGGGTACGAAACATCGCCCGTCACGATAACGAGGTCGGGCTTTTCCGCCTGTAAAAGCTCCGCGACCGCAGTCATTGCGGCTTTGTCCTTTGCATAGCTCATCCAGCCGCCGCCTATGTGGACATCGGTGAGCTGAACTATTCTGAGGTCGGAGTCGGTCGTAAAGGTCCAGCAGCCGTTTTCGTCCTTTTCGGGAGTCAGACGGTCGCTGCCGTAGGCGACAGGCTCGAAGGACGCGGCGAATTTAAGCTGGCTCGAACGCAGAAAAGCGTTGGCTGCGGCGGTTACCGCCGCTATGGCGGCAATGACCGCTGAAATGATGATAATGATTTTCAGCGCTTTTTTCCCTTTTGATTTCTTTACCGCGGTTTCGGGTGCGGCGGAAGAGGTTGCAGTTGACATATTCGTTCCTCCCGTTGTTTTTCTGCGCGTTTAAGCGGACGCTTTATGTGCTGTGATGTGCCGGATAGGCTGACGGGATTCAAACCCATGTCGCCCGTCAGTGCCCCTTTTCGGCACTT
>JAEDGF010000009.1 GCA_016297645.1 Clostridiaceae bacterium | reverse complement strand
CAAAACAGCGGTCTTTTCGGCGTTTCCGGCGCGGAAAATGTCCAATCGTTTCAAGCTCGCCACAAACTCCGCTTCGCTGTCGGCTGCGTAGTTTGTGACGAACAGGAGTGCCGTTCCCATAATATTTACATTCCCGTTCGTTCATCCGTACTAAGAAAAAATGACTGCAAAAAACCGAAGTCCGTTGCAGTCATTTTTTTGGGATGGAAATTATTCGATCTTTTTAAGTCGGCGAAGCGGTATCACGGGAAAATCAAATGTGAAGGCGGGATTGCGTTTTCTATGCAAAAAACACGCCTGCGCGAAGCCGTGACCCGTTTTTTCGTGCTTTTTAATTAAAGAGCTTCGAGTGCCTCTTTGAAGCCTTCGACTCTCTCGTCGAGGTTCTCGATGCCCATCGAATCGGCAATAGCCTCAATGAAGGGGAGAGCCTGCTCGACGGTGAGGGGTCTGCCCATGTCGAGCATGGGGTGGTCGATAGCTTCGGGAGCGAGCTTTGCGAAAAGCTCATAGGTTTCGGCGTTGTCGAGGATCTCGCCTATCGTTGTGTCGGAAAAAGAATATTTGCCCATTTTTTGTGATCTCCTTTTTTGTATATACAAATGTTTTATATGGTTACGGGGCGAAAGCCGCCGTAATTAACGGAAAAATTCTGCTGCACCCCGAGATTCGCGGTTTACGGACGCTTTTTAAGCTCCGTGAGCTTCATGAAGTCCACCTTTTCGAGGGGAGTGTGGGGTAATTCGTCCATGAAGATTATCTCGCGCGGAACGGAGAACGCCGAGAGGTTCTTCTCGCACGCTTTCCTTATCTCGGCCTTGTACTGCTCCTCGTCGCCGCCCTTTTCTTTGAGAGAAACATAGAGTCTTACGAGGGGTTTGCCGTTCTCGTCGTAGCCCTGAACTGCGCACGACTCGCGTATGAACGGGAGCGTGTCCATCAGGTTTTCTATATCAACGGGATAGACATTGTAGCCCGAGATGATTATAAGGCGTTTCTTTCTGCCGGAGAAGTAGAAGAAGCCGTCGTCGTCCCTGTAACCGAGGTCGCCGGAGAGAACCCATGCGGTACCCTCCTTGTCGTAGTACAGACCGGCGTCCTTTTTGCCGTCGGGGGTGAGGTAGCCCTCCATTATCGTAGGACCTGCAATAACTATTTCGCCGACCTCGCCGTTCGGGAGGGGATTTCTGTCGTCGTCCCAAATCTCCATGCGTACGCCTTCGAGGGGCTTTCCTATGGAGTTGTCCTTGTAGACCCAGTTCGTGTTGACGCAGCAGACCGAGCCGACCTCGGTAAGTCCGTAGCCCTGGCGCAGACGCGCGGAGGTGCCGTTGCGTTCAAGCATATTATTGAAATCTTCGAGGAATTTCGGGGACAGGTCGTCGCCGCCGACAAACATCATACGGGTGTTCGAGAGGTGCGGTCCGTCGAAGCCCGGCGTGCGGTACAGCTTTTTGAACATATTGGGAATGCCGCCGATGCCCGAAATGCGGTTGTGCTTGTAGAGCTTGACGACTATTTTGGCGTTGAACTGCATCATGGGGATAAGTCTTGCCGCGTTACACATAGCCATATGCGCCGCAACGACAAGTCCGAACGCGTGGAAGAACGGCAGAATGATTATCTCCGCCTCCTCGCCCGGTGCGACAATATGGTCTATGTAGCCGAGCCGGTGGACATTTTCGTTTATTGCCTTGTTTGTGAGTTTGATGGTCTTTGACTTGCCCGTGGTGCCGCCGCCGTTGAGGTACACCGCCACATCGTCGCCGTTGCGGCATACGCCCTCGGTGGTGCGTCCGCGGTACATACGCATGATATCGGAATAGCGGCGCGCATTTGTGAACTTCGGGAATATCTTTTCGAGCATTGCTTCGCCCGTACCGGCTGCTGCGTGCTTTATTTTCGAGGAATAGTCCGACACGCGGCAGAGAATGACGGGAAGACCCGTTTTGTTTATCGCGTCAATATGGTCCTTGCACAGAAGTCCGAGAACCATAAGTCCCTTCGATTTCGCTTCTCTGACGGATTCGAGCACGACCTCCGTCGGGAGCAGGGGGTGAACAAAATTGACGATAACGCCTATTTTGTTCAATGCGTAAAAGCCTACAAGACTCTCGACATTTGTAGGCATGAATATTGTGAACGCGTCGCCGCGTTTGAGGTGCAGCTCCTTTACGAAGTATGTTGCGAGCGCCTCGATGTCGCATATTACCTGCGAACGGGTGTAGCGTGCGTCCATGTGCTGCATTTGGTCGTAGTTGCCGAACTGTTCGGTTGCAGCCTTATAGAATTCGAAGCAGTTGTAGTCCTCCGCTTCGATCATGTTGCAATACGGTTCCCGGTTATCCATTTTTCTCTTTCCTTTTTCTTCTTACTCTGACTCTGACGGTAGGGATGAATTCTCAGATTCTGTGTCCGTTTTTGAGGGGAATGCTCTTTTTGAGGAACGGAATGTTGAGCGAACCCGTGAAGGTGTCGCCGTCGAAGGTGACTACCGCTTCAAGCTCCTTGCCTTTGAGCATTGATATTTCACCCTTGCCGCTGAGGGTGTTGCCCTCCTCTTTGATATCATGGGTGCGTATCTCAACGCCCTTGAACTTTTCGGGAAGCTCGAAATGAATGTCATACTCCCCGTTGTTATCGGAAATATCTATTTTGATTTCCCCCTTGAAAATGAGGGTGTTGACCGTTGCTGACCATTTTCCTAAACCTATCATGGTAAAAACCTCCTGAATTGTAAAATATTCACATTTCATTATAGTGTTGTAGTGTGAATAAAAGGAAAAGAGAATATTAACATTTTATAAACCGTTGCAAACTGTGTGTAAAGTGCCGCGCGGACAAATTCCCGGTAAAGAGAAAAGATAGAAACGAACCGTTTCATTATGATGTATTTATATGAAAATTTGCTGCTTTGTATGTTGTCCGACAGACGAAAGAAATAAAACGCACGGCGGAAAATGAACAATACGTTTATTTTACATGGTTTGACTGCGGTTTTCAAGACCTTTGAACCATTTTCAGCTGCAAAGCCCGGTGTGTCGTTTTTTCAACAGAATGCGCGGCGGCGTATGAAAATTAAATTCGAGCAAAACACCGAATCGCATTTCCATGTTTTGTTAAAAAATCGGGCTGCCGCAAAGACCGCCGGGCGGCACAAAATATCGAGCGCAGCAAGGCTTTACTTTGCGAAAAGCTCCTCCATACACCCTTTGACCATTACGAGCGCTTTTTCTCTGTCCGGGAACGCGCCGTTGTCGCACAGCAGCACCGCGCCGTAGATGAGCGACTGTATCATGTAGCATTTTTCCTCGGTTTTGTCCGGGCAGTTTTCGCTGCACCAAAGGGTAGTGCATTCGATTATCTTCTCCGTCATGCGCATCATCTGTGAGCGCTGCTTTTCATCGAGCGAGTTTATATCGACTGTCAGCACCGCGCGAAACTCGGGGTTGGCAAGCCTGAAACGAATAAGCGCCATAGAAAGCTCAATCGTCAGACGGGCATTGTCGCCGGAATATATCTCCGTTATCTGCTCCTGTAAAAGCTCCCAGCGGCTGTTTATATACTTTATTATCTCCAATATAAATGTGCTTTTATTTTCGAAATGCCTGTACGGAGCGGCGCAGGAAGCCGAGCAGGCGGCGGCTACGCGGCGGAGTGAAAAATCCGCAACGCCGTGCGCTTCTATTTCGCTTATGCCGGCGGTGATGAGCCGCGAGCGCAGGTCGCGCGATAAATAGTTATCGTCCATTGATGAGTTTCCTCCTTTTTCCGAAGGGTGATTGTTTCCGCCGGGCGCGCAAAAAAACGGTGAACCGGCAGTTGATTTCCCCGCCGACCGCGCAAAAAAAGCGGTGAACCGGCAGGTGATTGTTTCCGCCGGGCGCGCAAAAAGGCGGCGAAAAAAATATGTAAACGGTGTTATCATATAAAAATGATAACATAAAACAGCGGTAAATGCAATGATTTGTGAGAATTGACGGTTGATTTTTTATTTTAATGCGTTATAATATCATTACAAGTTAACAATGTTAACACGGAAAACGGAGGTGCGTTCGATGGAAAGCAGCCTTGAAAAGGCAAGAAAAATAATAGATGAAACGGACAGGGAGATGGCGGCTCTTTTTGAAAAGAGAATGGACGCAGTGCGCACCGTGGCGGAATACAAAAAGGCACACGGAATGCTTATTTACGATCCCGTGCGCGAAAATGAGGTCATAAACAAAAACTCCGACTATATCTCGGACCCCGACAAGCGCGAATTTTACAAGCGCTTTCTCGCGGACACGATGAAGGTGTCGCGCGGCTATCAGCGCAAGCTGCTCGAAAAAATGCGCGTTGCATACAGCGGCACGGAGGGCGCGTTCGCGTTCCTCGCAGCCGACAAACTTTTCCCCACCGCCGAAAAAAAGGCGTATCCCGATTTCGAACGGGCTTACGGCGCTGTCTGCTCCGGCGAGTGCGATGTGTGCGTTCTGCCGCTTGAAAACAGCTCGGCAGGCGAAGTCGGTCAGGTGACGGATCTTCTTTTTTCCGGTCCGCTGTTCATAAACGGCACTTTTGAGCTTTCGGTAACGCACGACCTTGTCGCGCTGCCCGGCGCCGAAATGAGCGACATCAAAACGGTGGTGAGCCACTCGCAGGCGCTGTCCCAGTGTGCCGAGTTCATAAAAGAGAACGGCTTCACCGAGCAGTCGTTCGAGAACACGGCGCTTGCGGCGAAATATGTCGCCGAAACGGGAGATAAGACGGTAGCCGCTATCGCTTCGAACGAGAGCGCGCGTATCTACGGGCTTAAAGTCCTCAGAGAAGGGATAAACACGGCAAAGGCGAACGCGACCCGTTTCGCCGTTTTGAGCCTTAACGAAAACAAAGACTGCTCCGCGCGCCACGGCTCGCATTTCGCGCTCATGTTCACCGTCAGGAACGAAGCCGGCGCACTTGCACGCGCGCTTAATATTATAGGTTACCACGGCTTCAATCTGCGCACGCTGCGCTCCCGTCCCATGAAGGAGCTGCTGTGGCAGTACTGCTTCTACGCCGAGGCGGAGGGCGATATATACGGTTCCGACGGACAGAATATGTTGGAGGAGATGGGCGTGTGCTGCGACAGGATAAAGGTTCTCGGTTCGTTTTTGCGCCTTGTCCCCGAAAAGGAGAGATTTTAAGATGACGGTCACGGTAAGCGTTCCCGGCGGCTCGTATGATGTTATCAACGAGCGCGGAATTCTCAAAAGGGTCGGCGAACACGCGAAGCTCGACAGGCGCGTGCTTGTCGTAACCGATTCCGGTGTCCCCGAAGAATATGCAAGGACAGTAATGAGTCAATGCGCCCGTCCGGTGCTTGTGACGCTCCCCGAGGGCGAAAAGAACAAGACCCTCGCGTCGTTTGAGCTTCTGTGCCGCACCATGCTCGAAAACGGCTTCACCCGTACCGACTGCGCGGTTGCCGTAGGCGGCGGAGTCGTTACGGATATAACGGGTTTTGCCGCGTCCGCATATATGCGCGGCATAGATTTTTACAATGTCCCTACAACGCTCCTCGCGCAGACGGATGCGTCCGTGGGCGGCAAAACCGCGGTCGACCTCGACGGCGTTAAAAATATTGTCGGCGCGTTTTATCAGCCCAAGGGCGTTTTTATCGACCCCGATGTGCTTAAAACGCTTGAAAAAAGGCAGTTTTCCTCCGGTATGGCGGAAATAATCAAAATGGCAATTTCTCTTGACAGGGAGCTGTTTTGTGAGATAGAAAAAGCGCCTGCGGGAGAGAACATCGAAAAGCTCATCACCGAAAGCGTCCGTCTGAAAGCCGATATCGTTCAGCGCGACGAAAAGGAGTCCGGACTCAGACGGGTTTTGAATTTCGGTCACACGGTCGGTCACGCGGTCGAAACGCTTTCGGGACTTTATCACGGCGAGAGTGTGGCTGTCGGAATGACCTATATGTGTTCCGACGAGGTGCGTGCGCGGCTTATCCCGGTGCTTCAAAAGTATTCGCTGCCGGTTTTGACCGATATCGCACCCGAAAAACTCTATGAGGTCCTTCTGCACGACAAAAAGGCGGACGGCGGATATATAAACGCCGTGTTTGTCAATTCGGTCGGCTCTTTTGAAATTAAAAAGCTGCGCTCGGACGAGCTGCTTCAAATTATAAAGGACAAAAAATAACAGTCGATTTTGTATTTTTAATTTGGAATTTTTGTAAATAGACAAATTCACAATGAGATTATTTGTGCAATTTACTGCATAAAAACAGAAGAAAGGGAAACAGGAAAGGACGGAACAAAAAAATGAAAAACACATTTGGTGAAGAGGTCACCCTGACGCTGTTCGGGGAGAGCCACGGCGAAATGATAGGCGCGGTGCTCGACGGAATGGCACCCGGTACTCCGGTCGACCCGGAATACATCAAAAAACGCCTTACTCTGAGAAGCGCACGCAGCGATATATCCACTTCCCGCAGCGAAAAGGACGAATTCCGGATAGTGAGCGGCGTGAAGAACAACACCTGCGAGGGGACTCCCGTCTGCATTCTTATCCCCAACGACGACACACGCAGCGCAGACTACGAAAGAACGACGGGTCTTGCCCGTCCCGGTCATGCGGACTATACCGCGCGCTGCAAGTATCACGGCTATGAGGACGCGATCGGCGGCGGACATTTCTCCGGACGCATTACGGCTGCCCTCACGGCTGCCGGTGCAATATGCTGCAAAGCCCTTGAAGAAAAGGGTATTTACATAGGAACGCATATTTCACGCGTTGCCGATATTTGCGACAGCGATTTTTCAGCCGATATCGAAAGCGATGCAAAGGCGCTTTCCGTGAAGCCCTTCCCCGTGTTGGACGACAAAAAGGCTAAGAAAATGCGCGCAAAAATTCTTGAAGCGAAGGCTGCCTCCGACAGTGTGGGCGGAGTCCTGGAAACCGCCGTCACCGGTATTCCCGCCGGAGTGGGCGAGCCGTGGTTCGGTTCGGTCGAGAGTAGGCTCAGCGCGGCACTGTTTGCCGTGCCCGCCGTTAAGGGCGTCGAGTTCGGTCTCGGCTTTGCGTTTGCCGATAAACGGGGAAGTGAAGCCAACGATCAGCTTCGCAGCGAAGAAGGAAAAATAACCCACGAAACAAACAACAACGGCGGTGTTATCGGCGGAATTACAAACGGTATGCCCGTAGTTTTCAGGTGTGCAGTAAAGCCCACGCCGTCCGTTGCGCTTGCACAGAACACGGTCGACCTCGAAACGGGCGAAAACGAAGTAATAGAAATAAAGGGACGGCACGACCCGGCGATATTCCACCGCGCGGCGTTTGTCGTGAACGCGGTAACGGGGCTTGTCGTGTACGATATGCTCGCACAGCGCTACGGCGTTGATTTTCTCGCACCCGGCGCGGAGTCGGAAAACAAAAAGCACGGACTTATCTACGGTTGTATCGGCAGGCGTTTGTCGCACAGCTATTCAAAGGAGATACACGCGCTTGCGGCAGATTACCGGTATGAGCTTTACCCCATAGAGCCCGAGCTGATTCGTGATTTTGTCCGTCAGGCCTCTCTCGGGGGAATAAATGTCACCATCCCCTACAAGAAAGAGGTAATGAAATACCTTGATGTCATAGATCCGCAGGCGCTGTCGGTAGGCTCCGTGAATACGGTCGTAAACCACAACGGCAAGCTGTACGGCTACAATACCGATGTTTACGGAATGAAGTGTCTTTTGGCGAAAAACGGAATCTCGCTTACAAAGAAAAAGGTACTTATTCTCGGCACGGGCGGCACCTCGCTCACAGCAATGACCGCAGCAAAGGAGCTTGGCGCGGCTCAAATTATCCGCGTCAGCCGCTCCGGCAAAGACGGTGCGGTAACATATGCGCAGGCGGTTGCGGAACACGCGGACGCACAGGTTATTCTAAACACCACGCCCGTCGGAATGTACCCCGACACTGTCGGACTTGCCCCCGTTGACCTCGGCTCTTTCCCGGCGCTCACGGGCGTTGCCGATGTTATCTACAATCCGCTGCGCTCGGCACTCGTTCTCGATGCCGAAAGCCGCGGAATCCCGACTTGCGGAGGACTGTATATGCTTGTTTTCCAGGCGATACGCGCAAGCGAGCTTTTCACGGGCCGGAAGATTTCCGAAGAAAAGGGAAAAGATATATACAGGCGCATTTATTCGGCTAAATGCAATATCGTGCTTACAGGAATGCCCGCGTCCGGCAAGTCGACAATAGGAAAAGCTCTCGCAGAAAAGCTCGGCAGAGAGTTCATAGATACGGACGAAGAGATAGAAAAGGCGGAGAACGCCACGATTGCGGAGATCTTTGCCGCGCACGGCGAGAAGTATTTCCGCTGCGTTGAGGAACAGGTCATTCTCTCGCTGCGCAGCAAGACCGGCGCGGTCATAGCCACCGGCGGCGGCAGCGTCCTGAGCAAAGTAAGTGTCAACGCACTCAAAGCAAACGGAAAGCTATTTTTCATCGACAGGGAGCTTAAAGAGCTGCTTCCCACAAAGTCGCGTCCGCTTGCCTCCACCGTTTCCGATATCGAAAAACGGTACAACGAGCGAATAGATATTTATAACGACACTGCGGATGTCGTCATAAAGCCGCAAAAAACACCGGAGCTTACCGCAGATCTTATCCTGCGCTCGTTTTAATCGTAAGGTGATATGAATGAAAATATTTGTTATAAACGGTCCCAATCTCAATATGCTCGGCATTCGCGAACCGGCAATATACGGCAGCGGAACATACAAGAGCCTTGTTGAGATGATAGAGAAGAACTGCCGCGAAAACGGCGATGAATGCGAGTTTTTTCAGTCCAATCACGAAGGGGCGCTCGTCGATGAAATACAGCGCGCATACTTTGACGGGGCTGACGGTATCGTGATAAATCCCGGTGCATATACGCACACGAGCATTGCGCTGCTCGACGCGGTAAAGGCGGTGAAGCTGCCCGTCGTTGAGGTTCACATATCGGATGTGGACGCAAGAGAGAGCTTCCGAAAAACAAGCTATATCCGCGCCGCGTGCATTGCAACGGTGTCCGGCGAGGGCTTCCCGGGATATCTTCACGCCTGTGATATTCTTCGCGAAAATCACAAAAAAGGGGAGGCGTGACAAGTGACTGTTGAAATAATCCCCTCAAAAGCCGGGGGAACGGTGAAAGCGCCGCCGTCAAAGAGTATGGCGCACCGGCTTCTTATCTGCGCCGGGCTTTCAAAGGGTGAAAGCGTCGTAAGGGGCGTTTCCGCAAGCGAGGACATAAAGGCGACGCTCGATTGTCTTTCTTCTCTCGGTGCTTCATGGAACGCGGAGGGCAGCGACATTTATGTTACCGGTACAAGTGAGCCGTCCGTCGTTTCCGGCGAGGCGCTCCATTGCCGCGAGAGCGGCAGCACGCTGCGCTTTTTCGTGCCGCTTGCACTTTTAAGCGGAAAAAATACGGTGCTTGAAGGCAGCCGGACTCTTCTCTCCCGTCCGCTCGGCGTTTATGCCGATATCTGCCGCGAAAAAAAGCTTCTCTTTTCGCAGGACGGCAGCAGTGTGGTAGTAAAAGGCCCGCTTCCGTCCGGGACATACACTGTGCCCGGCAACATAAGCAGCCAGTTTATAAGCGGTCTGCTTTTTGCGCTTCCGCTCGCAAAGGGCGACAGCGAGATACACATTCTTCCTCCGGTCGAGTCGAGTCCGTATATAAACCTCACGGTGCGCGCGCTCGAAAAATTCGGCGTAAAAACCGAGCATACCGAGGGCGATATAATCAAAATAAAGGGCAATTCGGTCTATTCTCCGGCGGATGTGTCCGTGGAGGGCGACTGGTCGAACGCCGCGTTTTTCGCCGCACTCAACGAGCTGGGCGGCAATGTAAAAATAGCCGGTCTTGACGAAAACAGCTTACAGGGTGACAAAATATTTACCAAGCATTTCGAGAGTCTTTCAAAGGGTACGCCCGTTATTCACATCGGCGACTGTCCGGATCTCGCCCCCGTGCTGTTTGCCGTTGCGGCTGCGAAATACGGCGGAGTGTTCACGGGAACGCGCCGTCTTAAAATAAAAGAGAGCGACAGAGCCGAGTGCATGGCGCAGGAGCTGCGCAAGTTCGGAACGGCGGTCACGGTTCGCGACGATTCCGTTATCATCTTTCCGAAGGAGTTTCACGCGCCGAGCGAGCATCTCTACGGTCACAACGACCACCGCATAGTGATGGCCCTGAGCGTGCTTTCAACGGTCACGGGCGGAATTATCGACGGCGCAGAAGCTGTTTCAAAGAGCTTTCCGGACTTTTTTGAGCGGCTCGGTGAGGTCGGAATTGAGGTGAAATGCAGTGAAATTTGACAAAAACACAAAAATACTCATAGTCGGTCTGGGGCTTATCGGCGGCAGCTACGCCGAAGCGCTCAGCGAAAAGGGTTTTTCCGTAAAGGCAATAGACAGCAGAAAAGAAGCTATCGACTACGCGCTCGAAAAGGGTATAATTTCGCGCGGTGCGGCAGAGCCGGACAAAAATCTGATAGAAGAAGCGGAGCTTATAGTCTTTGCTCTCTACCCTCATGTGTTTATCGATTGGATGGAAAAATATTCGCATTTCATCACCCCCGGCACACTCGTCACGGATGTCACCGGCGTTAAATGCAGCATTGTGTACCGCGTTCAGGATATGCTCCCCGAGGGCGTTGAATTTATTGCATCCCACCCCATGGCGGGCCGCGAGGTGTACGGCGTCGAAAACAGCACCTGTTCGATTTTCAGGGGCGCAAACTTCGTTGTCACTCCCACGGAAAGGAACACACCGGAAGCGATAGAATTGTGCGAGGAGCTTGGAAAAACGCTCGGCTTTGCCCACGTTTCACGCCTTTCTCCCGAAGCGCACGACGACATGATAGGCTTCCTGTCGCAGCTTACGCACTGCATAGCGGTCGCGCTTATGACGAGCTGCGACGCGCCGGGAATGGAGCTGTACACAGGCGACTCATTCCGCGATCTTACGCGTATTGCGCGGATAAACGAGGATATGTGGACGGAGCTTTTTATGCTCAATAAGGAGCCGCTTATCAGACACACCGACCTGTTTATAGGCGAGCTTACCAAGCTCAGAAACGCCCTTAAAGACGGCGACACCGAAGAGATGAAAAGAATGATGCGGCTTTCGACCGAACGGCGTGCGCGCTTTGACAAGCCGAGCGTATGAAAACCGAAAAATACAAGAAAAAAGAAGGCAGGTAAAAAATTATGAATATGGATTTCATCGGGAAACTCCCCATTCCGCAGGAGATAAAAGCGCAGTATCCCGTTCCCCCGGAGGCGGCGGCGGTAAAGGCGCAGCGCGATATTGAGATAAAGAAAATTTTTACGGGCGAGGACGACAGACTTCTTCTTGTCATAGGTCCCTGTTCCGCCGATAACGAAACCTCCGTGCTCGACTACATCTCGCGTTTGAGAAAGGTTCAGGACAGAGTCAGCGACAAAATTCTGATAGTTCCGAGAATTTACACGAACAAGCCGCGCACCACGGGTGAGGGGTACAAGGGAATGCTTCATTATCCCGATCCCGGCGAAAAGCCGAACCTGATAAAGGGCGTTATCGCGATAAGAAGGCTTCACATGAGGGCGCTCACCGAGTACGGCTTCTCGTGCGCGGACGAAATGCTTTACCCCGAGAACCACCGCTACTTAAACGACCTGCTGTCGTATGTTGCGGTCGGCGCGCGCTCGGTTGAAAACCAGCAGCACCGTCTTACCGCAAGCGGAATAGATATCCCGGTCGGCATGAAGAACCCCACAAGCGGCGATATTTCCGTCATGATGAACGCCATAAAAGCGTCGCGCGGCAAGCACACCTTCTGCTATCGCGGCTGGGAGGTAAAGAGCCACGGCAACCCCTATTCACACGCGATACTGCGCGGATATGTGAACAAATTCGGGCAGTCGCACCCCAACTACCACTACGAGGATCTGATGGGACTTGCGGAGGCATTCGCTGCCGAAAAGCTCGAAAATGCGGCAGTTATAGTTGATACCAACCACTCGAACTCCGGCAAAAAGTATCTTGAGCAGGTTCGTATCGCCAACGAGGTTCTCAATTCCTGCCGCCACAACGAGGATGTCCGCAAAATAGTCAAGGGCTTCATGATAGAGAGCTACATCGAGGACGGCGCGAGAAAGCTTGACGAGCCGGGCTACGGCAAATCCATAACCGACCCGTGCCTCGGCTGGGAGAAAACCGAACGCTTCATCTACGAAACCGCCGACAAGCTTTGATTTTCAGCCGCACACAGGGCGGCGTTTGCACACAAAAAATTGATATGAAAAGCAATCCGCCGGGTGCTTTGTCCGGCGGATTTTTCACGCGCCGAAAAAGCTGTTGATAATTATTCGAGCCGTTCGTACCGGCGAAAATCACGGACAATTTTCCGCGCCGTACATATCCGCAAAATAGTCACAGGCAAATTTTCATGCCGCCTATACACGAAAAAAAGTCACGGACAACTTTTCGCACTGCGTATATCCGCAAAAAAAACCGTTGACTTTTTTTTACGCCGTGCATATAATGTATGTATAAAAACGATGACGGAGAAATGCTTCCGCCGTTCGGCTTTCAGAGAATCCGCCGTGTGCTGCGAGGCGGTAAGCGCGAAACGGAAGTAACCACTTCCCGAGTGCGGTCGAAAGCGGCGTCCGCCGTATAAGATCTGCCGTAACGGCTGCGTTAAAGCCTCAATAAGCGGCGGTTTATCCGCAATATGGGTGGAACCGTGGAGTAGCAATGCTTCACCCCGTAATTCCGAAAAACAGAACCGGTCTTTGTCGCGCGCGAGCGCAGATTTTTGCCGGTAAAAATGTTTTGTAGGACAGTATACGGGGCGGAGTTTTTATTTTTGCCCCGGCAGAAAGGAAGTTTTGTTATGGTAAAAGTTAAACTCAGAGATGATGTCCGCGAGTTTGAGAGCGGCATCACCGCAATGGAGATCGCCAAATCCATCGGCGCGGGGCTGTACAAAGCCGTCTGCGTGTGCAAAATAAACGGCGAGGAAAAGGATCTGCGCACTCCCGTAACGGAGGACTGTGATATCGAATTTTTGACATTCGATTCCGACGAGGGCAAGCGCACCTTCCGTCACTCCGCGTCCCATGTTCTGGCACAGGCGGTCAAAAGACTCTATCCCGAAACGCTGCTCGCAATAGGTCCCGCTATCGAAAACGGCTTCTACTACGACTTCGACAGAGATACCGCATTTACGCCGGAGGATCTCGAAAAAATCGAGGCAGAGATGAAAAAAATAGTCAAAGAAGCGCTCCCCATCGAGCACTTTGAAATGACTCCCGAAGAAGCGATAAAATACTACAAGGACAAGGGCGAAATATACAAAGTCGAGCTTGTAGAGGAACACGCCGGCAAGGGCGAAAATATCAGTTTTTATAAGCAGGGCGAATTTACGGAGCTTTGCGCAGGTCCCCATATCCCCGACACGGGCAGAATTAAAGCATTCAAGCTCACCTCCTGCACGGGCGCTTACTGGCGCGGCAGCGAGAAGAACAAGATGCTCCAAAGAATCTATGCGACCGCGTTCACAAAGCAGTCCGATCTTGACGCATATCTCGAAGCTATCGAGGAGGCAAAACGCCGCGATCACAGAAAGCTCGGCAGAGAGCTCGGACTTTTCGCTCTCCGTGACGAAGCCCCCGGAATGCCTTTCTTCCTTCCGAAGGGAATGGTGCTTCAAAACACCCTCATCAGCTACTGGCGCGAGGTTCATAAAAAGTGGGACTATCTCGAAATTTCGACTCCCCAGATAATGCGCCGTTCGCTTTGGGAAACCTCCGGTCACTGGGAGCATTATCACGACGATATGTACACCACGCAGATAGACGGCGAGGATTTCGCCATCAAGCCCATGAACTGCCCCGGCAGCATTCTTGTCTACGAGCTTGAACCCCATTCGTACAAGGAGCTTCCGCTCCGCTACGGCGAGCTTGGCAGAGTACACAGAAACGAGCTTTCGGGCGCGCTGCACGGTCTGTTCAGAGTCCGCTGCTTCACTCAGGACGACGCTCATATTCTTCTTGCCCCCGAGCAGATAAAGGACGAAGTCATCCGCATTGCAAGCCTTTTCGACGAGGTGTATTCGCTGTTCGGACTTCCGTACGAAATAGAGCTTTCCACCATGCCCGATGACCACATCGGCAGCGAGGAGGATTGGAAGATAGCAACCGACGCGCTCGCAAACGCCATTACAAGCGTCGGCAAAACATACATCATCAACGAGGGCGACGGCGCTTTCTACGGCCCCAAGCTCGACTTCCATATCAAGGACAGCCTCGGAAGAACATGGCAGTGCGGTACTATCCAGCTCGACTATCAGCTTCCCGGACGCTTCGGTCTTGAATACACCGGCGCGGACGGCGAGAAGCACTGTCCCGTTATGATCCACCGTGTTGTTTTCGGCTCTGTCGAGAGATTCATCGGCGTTATCACCGAGCATTTCGCAGGTGCGTTCCCGCTGTGGCTCTCTCCCGTTCAGGTCGAAATTCTTCCCATTGCAGATCGCCACCACGAAGCGGCGAATGCCGTCAAAGAGAAGCTCGACGCGCCAGGCATCCGCGTCCATGTCGACACAAGAAGCGAAAAGCTCGGCTATAAGCTCAGAGAAGCTCAGCTGCAAAAAACTCCCTATATGCTCGTTGTCGGCGACAAAGAAGCGGAGGAGGGTACTGTTTCCGTCCGTAAACGCGGCGCAGGCGACCAGGGCAGTATGCCCGTTGACGAGTTCATGAAGCTCGCTCTTGACGACATCAACTCGAAGAAGCTCTGGTAAAAAATCAAAAAATCCCGGGATAATAATGCCGGAATGAAAGAAAAATCCGCCGCGGCACTGAGCCAAACGGCGGATTTTTTGCTGAACAGAAATGCTTTTGTGCATTTTTCATTTACAAAGTTCGGCAGATATTGTATTATTGAGTCGGTGCGACAGCACCCCGGGCGTTCGCCTAAACGGTAGGCGGTTACAATCTCTCCCCCTCAAAAGGGGGTGAGGATATGCAGATAACGGCAAATGATGTTTTTACATATACGCTTGTCATAATCGGCATAATTGATTTGTTGATACTGTTGTCTCCGCGTGCCGCTTAATGTATTGCATAAGAACGCTCCTTCCGGCTGATTTAATATCCGATGTTATCATAGCGGAAATTTTGAAAAAATTAACCGTTGAATTTTTGATTAGGCTTTGCTGTAAGCTCCCGGCGGGGCTTGTTTTTTTGTCGTGCCGCTATACAAAAAAGTTGTGTGCAATTCGGGGAACAAAGCAGGGGTGTTGTCCGAAGAAGTAAGTGTTGTATGTGTTTAAGAAGAAAAGTTTGTTCCGTCGCATGAAGAAGAAAAGTACGATGTTCCGTATGCGAGGAAAACGCGGTGTGCCGTGCGCAAAGAAAAACACCGTATGCCGCTTGCGAAGAAAAAAGTCCTGTGCCGCACGCGAAAGAAAATGCCCTGTGCCGTTCAATGAAAAAACACGAAAAATTTTATAAAAGTTCACAAAACTGTTTTTTCGACGCTGTTCGCGTTACAAACGGGGCTGTTTTTGTGCAAAACGCACACTTTGAGCGTTCATTTTTTAGTCATATGTTTTTCACAAGAGCGTTGACATAACGCCTTCAAATAATATATAATAATGACGATATAGTATGCCCGGAGTCTACCGTTTCCCGGGAACCGACCCGGCTTACCATATCGGAAAACATAAAATCGAGTGACGGGACCCAAACCCCATAGGGGAAGAAAGGCGCACGGCACGGCGAAAAACAGCGCAGGACAGCGGGGGACGGCAGAGCCGTTCCGGAGTCAGCCGCAATTTTGCGAAATAGGTTTTGCTTGCAGCCGGGAGGTTCTATTCTCCCGTAGGGGAACAAGCTCTGTTATGGGGCTTGGCTCCCATCACTCAAAAAAATACTAAAAGGAGTGTTTTCATGGAAACAAGGTTTAAGCTTCCAACTAAGATCTTAAGCTCGTTTCTTGCAGTGCTGATGGCAGTTTCCTGCTTCGGTATAGCATTGCCCAACCTTGTCCCCGAGGCAAGCGCGGCAGCTACCACGCAGGATTACTACGCTCTCAAAGACGCGTTCGACGCAGTCACTGAGGCCGACGGCTCCATCAACACGGGTAAATACACTGTCAGCTCCGGCGAAAACGGAGAAGTCCTTATTACGGATAATACCAGGGACGGCAGCGTGTTTAATCTTGCCGAAGCGTTGGATAAGATCATTAGTGCCGAAGCCGGCGGTTTCAAGCACAATAAGCTTATCCGTGGACGCATAAAGAGCGTTTATGAGAAGAATAACGGCGCAGGTTCCTACACCTCGTCCATGTCGGATTTTGTTAATCTGCTTCTTCCCATCAGCGGCGACTATGCGAGCGATTCCACCTCCCCCAAGGACGGTGCGAAAAAGCTTGTTGCGGCAGGTGAACCGGAAGCCGCATACACAAAGACCCTTACAAGCGTTGTAAAGGTTACCCGCTCCGAGTCGAGCGTTGTTCTCAGCTATGATGATGTGAACGATGTTCCCAAGGATCTTGAACTCACCGTTGTGCTTACCACAGTGGCTGAACCCAAGAGCGAGAAAAAGACCTTTACCGATGCCGCAGGTCAGAACTGGGCATATCTCGTATCATGGTACGAGAATACCTCGGCAACTGTAACTCACGAAACTCAGGCAGCACCCGATTTTGCTCCGCTCAAAAAGTACATGAGCTACATAAAGAGCGCATCGTTTGCTCCCTACTATGAGCAGTTCGTGAAGGACGCAAAAAGCGTTTATACCCTTGCTGAGGATGTTGTTGAAGAGCTCAGCGCACACTATGCCGACTACAACACCGCAGGCGTATACGGACTTGCAAGTGATTATCTCGACAAGTTCCTTGCTACCGGCGAGGGTGAAAACTACAAGACCGGTAACGCAGCAAAGACTTCCTACGACAGCTTCATCGCCAATGTGACGAAAGCCGCACCGGCAGTTGAAAACAGGAAGTTTGTTGACTGGGTAATGAAGGGTACTTCCGTAAAGGGACAGATCGACAGAGATGCTTATCTCCCCCATACAGATGCACAGGGCAATGCCGTCGAACCCGATAAGAATACGGTCGAAAAGCTCTACGAGCAGGCAAAGCTTATCCGCGATATTCTCAACGACGCTACAAACAATAATATATATGTAAGTCAGTACGGTTACAAAAACGGTGAAGCGGAAGCTCTTGTTCAGAAGATCTATGTCGCTTACCAGCACTTTACTCTCGATAAGATTTTCGAGAATATCGTGTTCCGTATGGAGAATACCTCCGATAAGTATTTCGATGACGAGCTCTCCTATTTCGGTCTTGCCGATTACGATTCGTCCAAGTATGCTACCGGCGAAATGCCCATCACGGACGAAATGCTCGCCGCCGCTATCGAGTGGCTCGATACTCAGTTCACAACTATCGATGACGATGAGCTTTACGATGCAGCCGGCAGAGATGCCGCCGTTGCAGCCGCAGGTTCTTCCACTATCACTAAGTATTCTCAGGTTCAGGATTTCTACAACAAGCTTGTTGCGGAGCTTAAATCCGAAAACCGTAAGCAGGATAACGAGTACATCGAAACCTATCACAAATATTTTGACAGCTTTATAAAAGACGCAGCTTCTCTCGATACCGTTTACATGGCAAACGCCTATGCAACCGGAATCGACGAAAAGGCAGCCGAATGCAGAACGGCTTACAACGCCGCTGTAACTAAGCTCGGCAAAGCTGCTGCCGACAAGATTTTCGGCAACATCAATAACAGAGTAACTCTTGCGAAGAATGCTATCCTTTCCGCAATGCAGAACCGTCTTCTTGCTCAGTGCAGGCTGATGGAAACATATGCAAACAACGCGAACATTACGGAATCCAACTTCTCGCTTGTAAAGGCTCAGTACGGTAACATCAACAATGCCATTATACCGGCTACCGTTGACGGAAAAGAAACTACCATCAGCCTTTATCAGTGGTGCAAGAACCACGGCTACTCGGGCGCTGATTCCATTTATAATAAGTATGAAACCGTTTATAAAGCAAAGATCGACGCCGTAATCGCTAAGAAGTTCAACTTCACCCGTATCAACCTTGCTCCCAGCGGAACCTATACCGTTCGCCATGCACTCCCCAACGATATGGTTCGTTACCTTGCCGGCGACGGCGCAACAAATGAGCGCTATGAGTACGCCGTAACAAAGAGCAGAGTTAACACGGTCATCACAAAGCTTGATACTTTCCTTACTTCCAAGAGCTTTACTCAGCTCATCGGAGTTGACGGCGAGTCCAAGTTCGGTACAGGAAAGAACATCACCAACCTCTCCGAGTACATTGAAGATCTTCTTCTTGCAAATGTATTCAGCGACAAGATGGTCAACACCTTAGTCGGTATGCTCTTCCCGATGGTTGCAGACCTGCTGACCGGTATGTTCAGCGATCTCAACAAGCTCCTCGGAGATATTGCTACCACTCCGACAAGAAGCAGCGCACAGGCGGCTATCGACTTGAGCAAGCTCGGGGTTAAGGATATCGGTCCCAGTGCGGCAAGAATCCGCCGCATTGAAGGTACCCTTAACATTTCTCTTGACGAGCATGACGGAACAGCCGATATCGAAAAATCGTTCTCCGACCTCGGCATTAAGATCTATCCTCAGTATTTTGCAGACGCTATCGGCCGCGCAGCCTGCCCGGCACTCTATGACGACCTTAAAAAGGCGAAGGACGACTGGTCATGGTTCGACAGAAACGGCGGTAACAACGACGGCGAAACCGATGCCGACGACTTTATCAAGCGCGACTCCAAGGGTGAGCCGATACTTGACAAAAACAAGAACGAACAGCCCAGATACACATGGGGCGTAACGGACTACAAATCGTTTACCGTTGCTCTCGGCAAAGTGTTTAATTCCATCCTTCCGCTGCTTCAAGTTGTTCTCACTAACAGAACGTATGAGACGCCGAAGATCAACAGGCTTATCTATGCTTATGCCGATCCTGCAAAGGCACACTATACTCTTGGTTTTATTAAAGACAGCGCAAGCCTTTCCGGAACAAACGGTTACGGCTCCGGTAGCGTTAAGCTTTCTGGTACTCAGGGTTACAACAATCTCTGGGGTCCGATAATGGAAGCTGCCGGTATCACTGCAACAACTTCGAGCAAAGATGTTACCGAAAGCAATCCTCTCTCCACCACACTCGGTACTGCAGCAGAGA
The DNA here is from genome assembly GCA_016297645.1 of Clostridiaceae bacterium. Taxonomy (GTDB): domain Bacteria; phylum Bacillota; class Clostridia; order Oscillospirales; family Acutalibacteraceae; genus RUG806. Next base: position 17,568 of record JAEDGF010000009.1, on the reverse strand, counting down.
ATGCTTCCGCGGCGCAGATCGTTAACGGTCTGTTCATGCCCATCTATGTTCTTATAAAGAAAGTCGCAAAGCAGCCCATCGCGACTGTTATGGACATTCTCCCGAATGCCGCATTCTATGTTTCGTATGGTCTTATCGAACCTCTGCTGAAAAATATCTCGACGAGTGTTTCGCTCAATGCCGAAATCACAAAGCTTGATATCAACGGCGGATTCCTTGCGAAGCTTGCTTCTCTTGCGGAAGGCGCCATCCAGAGTGCTGTTAACAAAAACCTTAAATTCGATAATCTTGCAACGCTTAATGTCGGCGACCTCATTAACCTCGGCGAGCTGCTCGGCTGCGACATTACCGACCTTAACTCCATAGCCAATATGGTAGTCAATAAGCTCGGCGATGAAGAAAACACCGAGAAGAAGGTTGATCTTCCCGCTATCAACGCAGGTAAGCTTGCTCACCTCGGCACAATGTCCGAAGTTTCGAGTATCAGAACCTCGTCCGGCGATCTGAACAACGGACTCGGCGCAGGCAGACGCAAGACCATCACTGCCGACCGTGCGGATGTTCTCTATGATATCCTTTCATGGGTACTCACCTTCATCTCCGGCGACGGCAACCTCTCCGGCCTTATGGCTGCGGTTGGTTCCAGCGGTCTCGGTGAAGAGCTCGACTCCATCCTCAAAGAGATCAATCCCGACAATGCTCTTGCGGCACTTGTTGAGTTGTTCCTGCCCAGAGGATTGACGGGCAGCGGATACTCGTCCGGTTATGATTTCGCAAATTACGATTGGTACAAGGCTCAGCCCGGCGAATGGTCCTACGGCATTCCTTACTCCAAGTTCGTATACACCAAGTATCAGAACTTCTGGACAGAGGAAAAGGCAAACTACCTCTTTGACAACCTCGAAACGGTTGCCAACGATGTCATAAAGAAGTATGTACCCGATTTGTTCCTTAACGAGAAGAAATCCACAGAAGACAATAAGGTATACTACGACGGCATCAATGAGTGGCTTGCAGCAGTTATCAACAATATGTTCGATAACGAGGGCATCCACAATGTTACAAAGCTGTTCTCGAAGATAGGCGAAGCTCTTGCCGGAAATCAGACAATAATCGATCTCCTTAAAGAGCAGATTAACGGAGGTCAGGGCGTTGACCTTGCCTGCTGGTACAACACCTTCGGTTATCTCGATTACGACTACACCGCGTACAACAAGGCAGCTGCCGTTCTCGCTTCCGCTTCGGCTACCGAGGCTGAAAAGGCAGACGCTCTCGAAACGGTTGCAACCGCTCCGCTTCGTCCCGGTGAAACAAGAACTTATAAGGACGCCGACGGCGTAACACAGACTCTTAAATACAAGAGTGACTTCCCCTCACTTACCGTTAAGGTATACGAGGGCAATGCGAAAAATGACGATAAGGGTGCGCTTCTCAATCCTCTTACCGACAACATCGCAGCACACGAATATGTTCAGTACGAGTGGACCTTCAACGGCAACACGCTCGTTGAAGACGGCACCGAAAAAGCTCGCCGTTTGTTCACCGATATGTTCGTATATCTGTTTACTCCCTCGCTTCCGCTTGTAAACATTCTTCTTACAAATAAGGATCTTACACTGTTCAACAACGCTCTTGTTATCAAGGGTTACGACTGCTACTCCAACGGCCTTGTTCCCGTAATGGAAATGCTCGGTATTACCGGACTTCCCACAACGGCTGAGTTCCAGGCCATGGACGCTATGACAGGTCTTAACACTCTTGTTGATAAGCTGTTCAACTATGTAACTTACCTCCTTACTCCCGACGCAGACGGCACGGCTGTCCAGAAGGTAACGAAGCTCATCCCGAGGATCTTCTACTTCTTGCAGAGCGACGGTATCACCACCGTTCTCAAAAACCTGCTGCAGCCTGTATGGGTTCTCATCGATACCATCCGTCCGATAGCGGATGCTGACCTTGATGCATTCATCCATCAGTTCCTCTGCGACTATCTCGGTCTTGCTTACGATAAGACGGTTGCTCCCTACAAAGCAGGCGCAGTCGTTGAGCTTGTAATGAGCCTTCTCAACAAGGATAAGCTTCAAAAGACCTACACCGCAGCTCAGATTGCGGAAGACAAGTCAAAGGTAGACGCTATTTACGGTCTTTCAATCGAAGACCTCTGCCTTACGGAGATCTACAAGGTCGTTGAGCTTATGTTCGGCGTTGACCTCACGCCTCTCTCATATGCGTTTGAGGGTATGTGCATCAGCCACACAGGCTCCGACGGCAAGAAGTACGGTATTGTTGAGATCGAATCCGCAAGAGGAAAGACGGATTACACCCTCAACTACTCCGGTGCAGACACACTTACGGTCACACTTTCCGTTCTCCTTGACTGCCTGCGCTGGAAGAATAACGCGGCAGGCTTCGATAAGCTCTTCGGCTTCGTTAAGGAGCAGACAGAACGCGAGGCGAACATCACCGCAACCGGACTTCTTCAAGCTCTTGAAGTTCTGTTCGAAGATAAGCCTTTCGACCTCGGCAAGCAGCCCAACTGGGACTACATTTTCGAGGGCAAGGTCGTCAACGGTCAGCCTTGGGTCGACATCGACTCCGGCAGCGTTGACTACAATCAGCTTAAATCGTTCAGCGGAACAGACATCAGCGATTACCACTCGATTTACAACCTTGCATATCTCACCGACTGGACCGAAGATACCGCAAAGAGCACCGTTGAAATGCTCTCCGGCGTTCTCGACTATGTTGCAACCTTCTTTAAGATGTCCGACGGCAGCAAGCCCACAGCCTTCAAGCCGTTCATAATAGACCTCCTCAACTCCAAGGTATTCAACGGTGAGATTCTCAAAAAGCTCGCAGAGCTTATGTGCAAGATGTACAATGCTCTCCCGGCTTCCGCCTTCGATCTCCTCAGCAACCTTCTCAGCATGGGCGACATAGAGGAAAAGAAGGTCAGCTTCACCGATTGGCGCGACAAGTATCTCACTATCGCAAAGAATGAAGAAGGCGTAGACGAGTATGTTGTTGACGAAACCGTTTCGTGGTGGGCAGATCCCACGGCGGCGGCATATGTCGACTCCGGCAATGAGTTCTTCGCAGCTCTCACCGAGCTTCTTACTCCTGCCGCTCCCATCTTCGCATGGGTATTCCTCAAAGAGGATATCAAGCTGTTCTACACGATAGGCGAAGGTGTTGATAAGCACGCATACGGCAACGATGCTATCTGCCTTGACGGTATCGGCGCTTATGAAAAGGCTATCATACCTCTCCTTGAAGCAATCGGTTACACAACTCTTTCGAACTTCGAATTCGTTGACGGCACATTCCACGATGTAAGCGCAGGCGCTTACTGCAAGGTAGTTGACGGTAAGGAACAGTTCATGTCGAAGCAGTTCACGCTCGACTTCGTTCAGATTCTTTACAAGCTCGTTAACGATATCGTTACCGATCCTATCAACTGGGTTCTCGACAGACTTCCCGGAATCGTTTACTTCATCAACGCCAAGGGTCTTACCACCATCGTTGAGAATGTATTCGGCTCCGTAAAAGAAGTTCTCGATGTTATCAACACCCAGCTCGATGCCGACAGCCAGATAAATCTTGCAGCGATCGCAAAGATAATCAATGATGCAGTCGGTTCTCCCACAACCGATATCACAGGCGAACTCGGCGACAAGCTCGTCCTTGATTTCGATACAATTATTGCTCTCCTTGAAAAGTTCACCGGTATCCACATCAACTCCACTCTTGTTTCGTACATGAAGGGACTTTATGTCGGTGAAATCAAGGCGTTCACCTCCGGCAACGGCGCTCAGTCCTTCACAATGGTTTACAGCGACGACAAGGGTGAAAACGCAGAGCAGAAACACGACATGGTTACTATCCTTCTTGCACTTCTTCTTGAAGTCGTTGAAGATAAGGGCGAAGAAAACGGCGTTGCATACGACAACCCCGCAGCTATCGACAAGCTTATCACAAAGGCGGACGAGGAGAATAAGGGAATGGTCAGCGCCATTGTCAATGCCCTCAGAAACCCAGCTGATATTGTTGAAAAGGATATCGACTGGAAGTACTTTGAGAAAGACGGCGTAGTGGCAACCTATCCCGATAACCCCGGCGAAAAGGTTACAATGCCCGCTTACAAGTTCATCTATCTCAACTACACCACAAACTGGACCTCCGACAGAGCTAAGAGCGTCAAGGACAGCCTCGGCGACCTCGTTCTCGGCGTCCTCAAAATGGTAGACAGCAAGTATCAGGACGCAACGGATGTAGCAAGCGTTGTAAACGACCTGCTCAAACTCGATACGATCTATACTGCCGATACTCTTAACAATCTCCAAAATCTTCTCTCCGGACTTCTCTACGGTCAGAAGGCAGTCATCCCCTCAGCTCTTGCAGAGTTCGCAGGCGCACTTCTCGGTGCGGACCTCACCTCGTGGAATTATCAGTATTCCTTCGAGAGCGAAGAGGTTGCGGGTGCGACATACCTTACCGACAGCGAAAACGGTCTTAAATACAGAGAAGGTACCTTCGATATCGTTACCGACAAGCTCGACGAAGAAGGCAATGTTATTACCGATGAAAATGGTAACCCTGTTAAGGAAACCACACAGTACACCGGCAAGATCTATCTTGTAAACGACAGAGCTACATTCATCAGCGGCGTAACGCTTATCCTGAAACCTGCTTACAGGCTTCTCAACTGGCTCCTCTTCGGCGCTGATTACACATTCTTCAACGCACAGCAGGAGTCCGGCAAATACGACAGCTTCGACAATCCCATCCACGATACCCTCATCACCCTCAAAGGTGCGAACGGTTATGCGGAGTCGCTCAGCTACCTGCTTGAAGCTCTCGGCTGCGTGGGCGGTAACTGCCAGCTCAAAGCGTATACCTATTATATCTACAAAGAGAAAGACGGCGTAGATAAAGACGGCAACGACATCTACAAAGACGCTTATAAGACTCAGGAGTTTGTCAATGATATTCTGAATGTCGTTTGCAACAGAATCGACAAGATCATGGCTGATCCCGTTTACGAGATACTCAACATGATCCCCGAGCTTATCTACTTCATCAACGCAAACGGTCTGAGCGTTGTTGTTAACAACCTCCTTGCAGGTGTTCTCTCGCTTATCAGCTCGCCCGAGGTTGAAAAAGCCGTCGGCATGAAGCTCAACATCAACGACCTCGTCACCGATGTACTTCAAAAGCAGCTGAAAAACAAGAACATCACCTTCGATATCGACAATGTAAACATCGACTATGTTCTCAAACTCGTCGAGCTGTTCACGGGTCTTGATATCAGAGGCGCGATCGGAACCAAGCTTCAATACTTCTACATGGGCGATCTTGTCAGCTACCGTTCGGCAAGCACCAAGATGGCATACAGAGCAGTATTCAGCGAGGATGAATACCTCACCGTCAAGGAAGGCGGCACCGGCAACGGTCAGCTTTCGGACTTCATCACCGTTCTTCTTTCAATGATAGTTGATGTCGTTGAGTACAAGCAGAATGCCGCGACGATAGTAAGCCTTGCAAACATTGATATCAATGTTGAAATTATCGAAGGCGTTATCGACTTCCTTAAAGAAGGCTTCGAAACCGAAACACTTCCTTACGACTGGTTCTACTTCGACACCAGACTCACGAGATACGAAAAGGATGAAAACGGCAAGCTCGTTCTCAGAGAAAATCCCGACGAGATCACTCTGGAAACTCCCGGTAACCTCCCGGCACATCACTCCTCCTACTATCTCACCTACGCGTCCGACTGGACAGAGGATACAGCCGAATACATTTACAAGAACCGCAACGAGATAATCAAGACGGTACTTCAAATGGCGAAGGCCGATTACACCGACCTCGGCGCTCTGCTCACCGACAAGGTAGACCTCAAAAACACTCTCTACACGAAGGAAACACTTCAAAAGATCCTCGATCTCGTTCAGCCCACTCTCGGCAAGCTTGACGATACTCTCTTGAAGGTACTCGGCATCGTTCTCGATATCGACCTCCTTCCGCTTAAAAACTTCACTCTGGAAGATAAGACGGTAAACGACAGAACCTCGTTCGTCAATGTTCTCTGCCAGATACTCCGTCCCATTTATCCTGTACTTGACTGGCTTCTCTTCGGAAAAGATATCACCTACTTCGATAAGAAGACGGACGAAGGCATTGAAGTTCTTATCAACCTCAAAGGCGCAGACGGTTACTATAAGGGACTCGTTCCGCTCCTTGAAGCTCTCGGCGTAATCCTTCCCGACGAAGGCTCGACCACCGAAGATATCTTCTATCCGCTTGTAAACAACATCCTTGCAAGAGTTGAAGTTATCCTTGCGAACCCCGTTGACGAAGTTCTCGCGCTTATCCCCGAGCTTCTCTACTTCATCAATGCAAACGGTCTTGCCACCTGTGTAAACAACCTCCTTGCAGGAGTAGTTGCACTTCTCGACAAGCTCGCTCCTGCACTCGGCGACAACGCCGTAGATGTTGAAGGTCTTATAAACGACATATTCAAGGATGCCAACATCAATCTTAATCTCTCGAAGCTCGACTTCTATGCTCTTGTAGGTGTCATTGAAGACGCTACCGGCATGGAAATAAGCGAGATCTTCACAGAGAAGAAGATCGAGGACTTCTATTTCGGTCAGATCGTATACAACGCCGATTCTGCCGATAAGAGTACGCCCAGCTTCAAGATGGTCTACTCCGAAGAAGAAGGTCCCAAGGATATGCTCACCTTCGTCGTTAACCTTGCTATCGAAATCCTTCTTTACAAGGATAACGCCAAGGCTCTCGATATCCTTATCAACGGTAAGGACGAAAACACCGGCGAGCCTACAAAGAGCACCGTTTCCGCAATCGTCAAGATGCTCCAGGGCATCAAGACCTCAACGCCTATTGACCTCAACTGGAATTACTTTGACGAGTCCGTAACGCTCGGCAGCGGTATCACCGTTCCGACCAACGCGTTCGTATACCTCAACTATTCCAACGACTGGACATATTCGAAGGCTGCTTACCTCAGCGACAATCTCAACAACATCGTCGTTGAAATTCTCAAGCTCACCGGCAGTGACATCACAAGCGTTTCCGATCTTATCGGTATCAAGCTTGACGATTACCTCACCTCCGATGTTCTCAACCAGATTCTCGACGCTCTCAGAGGCTTCCTCTACGGCGAAGATTCTGTTCTCAACGAAACTCTGTTCGAGCTTATCGGTCTTGTTCTCGGCGCCGACCTCACTCAGTGGAAGGACGCTTACAAGTTCGAGAAATTCGACGAAACAGCAACCTACGAAGGAACCGAAAACGGCCTTAAATACAGAACCGTCGACGGCACAAAGACCTATGCGATTGCCAATGCGAACGAGTTCGCGGACGGACTTGCAATAGTTCTCAAACCCGCCGAAAGACTTCTCGGATGGCTGCTTAACGGCGAAAGCTACGGCTTCTTCGTTCCCAACTCCGACGGCAACATTCTCCGCGACGCGGACGGCAACCCCGTCCTCGACGCCAACGGCAACGAACAGAGAGTCGGCAACGAGCTTATCAAGCTCACCGGCGCAAAGGGTTATGACACCTCTCTCGTTCTCCTTCTTGAAGCTCTCGGCTGCAAGAACCTCAAAGCCGTAAGAGAATACAATAACTGCGGCGAAATGATCTCCGCAATTATCAAATCGGTAGTTGCAAGAGCTGATGAGATACTTTCGAACCCCGTTGACGAAGCTCTCGCTCTTATCCCCGAAATTCTCTACTTCATTAACGCAGGCGGACTCAACGCCGTAGTCAACAACCTTGCAGGTCCCGTTCTCGCTCTCCTCAAAGAAGCAGAGCCGCTCACGGGCAAGGCAGTTGATATCGATACTCTCATCACCGATGTTATCAAGAAAGCACTCGGCGACAAGGCTCCCGAAAACTTCAAGTTCACTCTCGAAGGCGTAAACCTTCAATGGGTAATCGAGCTTGCGGAAGCGTTCACCGGTCTTAACATCAGCGACGCTATCGGATACGGACTTGAAAAATTCGCTCTCGGCGTTGTTGAAAAGTATCCCACGGTTTCCGAAACCTTCGCGAATGCATACAAGATGCGCTTTGCAGCTGCTGACGGCAAGCCCACCGACAGCGACGGCACGAACGACGCCCGCGACAGAGCTGACCTCATCACGATACTGTTCAGCGTAATTCTTGATGTCCTCGAATATGACCCGGCAAACGACGGAACATATCCGAACGCAGATGCCCTTGCAAAGCTTATCAATAACGATAAGGTCACGGCTGAAATGATCAAATCGATCATCACCGTTCTCAAAGGCTATGTGATCGACGGCGTTAAGCCGATCGACTGGTTCTACTTCGACGATGACAAGTCTGTCTATGACAAGACCACCGGCGAATTGAAGAATCCGCTTCCCGAATACACAGAGGATTCCGTAAAGAACATCCCCGAAAACACTATAAACTACCTCACCTATGCTTCCGACTGGAACAAGGCCACCGCTCAGTACCTCAACGATAACCTCGAAGCTATCGTTGCCGAAGTACTTACCATGTCGGGCAAGGAAGGCACCACCGTTGCAGAGATAATCGCAGAGAGCTTCAAGCTGAGCGACCTCTACACGGCTGACAACCTCAACGCCATCGTTAAGGCTGTCAAGGGTCTTACCGACAAGCTCGGCGAAACCCTTACAAACATGGTCGGCATGGTTCTCGGTGCGGATCTTACCGCTTACAACACGATGAACTTCACCGATGAGCAGATAACCGACAGAGCGTCCTTCGTTGACGGACTTGTAAAGGTTCTTACACCTCTTACTCCTCTCCTCGACTGGCTCCTGTTCGGCGACTCGCTCAAATTCTTCTCCGCTAAGGAAACACCCGTTGAAACAGATGTTACCGATCTTATCAACATCACGGGTTACGAAGGCTACAAGACCGGTCTTGTACCGATACTTGAAGCTCTCGGCGTAGTCCTTCCCGACTGCACGGCGATAACAAGCACAACCGAGCTTCTTAACCCCGTTGTCAACGCTCTCCTTAAACGCGTTGAAGATATCCTCAACGATCCTATCGATCAGGTACTCGGACTTCTTCCGAATATCCTCTACTTCATCAATGCAAACGGTCTTTCGGCTTCCGTACAGAACCTTCTCGGCGCTGCATTCGGACTCCTTGACACCGTTAACCCGATTCTTAAAGATCAGGCTGTTGATGTTAACGCTATCATCAATGACCTCCTCGCAAAGAACAACATCAAAGCAACAGTCGATATCGACAATCTCGATCTCCTTGCTATCGTTAAGGTAGTTGAGGCTGCAACAGGCCTTAAAATCGCAGATGTCGTTACCGCCGACAAGCTCGACAACTTCCGTATAGGAAACATTGAATACTTCAAGTCCTCCAACGGCAAGGCAGCGTTCAGAATGGTATATTCCGATACGCAGGGCAGAATCGATATGCTTACTGTTCTTGTTAACTTCCTCATCGAGGTTGCAATGGCAGACGGCAACGCCGAAGCACTCGAAAAGCTCCTCTCCCTTGACGCAGGTACGGTTGTTAAGGTCGTTGAACTTCTTAAAGGCAACGACAGCGGCTTCACTCCCAAGGCGTTCAACTGGAACTACTTCGATGAAACCGTCGATCTCAGCGAACAGGTTACCACCGTTCCCGTATACTCCTTCGTTTACCTCGGATACAAGAACGACTGGACTTACGACAAGGCAGCATATCTCGACACCGGACTTACCTCGCTTGTAAACGGCGTCCTCAAAATGATTGCCAAGGACGGCGACCCCGTAACGATCGAAGATCTTATCGCAAAGAATGTCGACCTCAACAAGCTCGTATTCAATGCAGATAACCTCAACAAACTTCTCTCCGCCGTTTCCGGCTTGTTCTACGGCGAAAAAGCGGTTATCGGTCAGCATCTCGGTGAAGCAGCAGGCCTTATCCTCGGCGGCGAGCTTTCACAGTGGAACGATAACTACAACTTCGCAGCATACGACGCGTCGGTAACCTATCTCACCGACGGTGAAACCGGCATGAGATACACTGTCAACAGCGGCAAGGCTACCTATGCAATCGAGAACTCCGATGACTTCATCGCAGGTCTTTGCAAGATACTTAAACCGCTCGACAAGCTCCTCGGCTGGCTCCTTCTCGGCGAAAGCTACTCCTTCTTCGTTGACAGCGCTACCGGCAATGTTGACGCAGACGGCAACCGTCTTGATAACGAGCTTATCAAGATAGGCGGCAAGTCCGGCTACAAGTACGGTCTCGGCTACATCCTCGAAGCACTCGGCGTTAAGAACCTCAAATCCGACTACGCCGACGCTGACGCACTCATTAAGGATATCCTTACTCAGCTTGTTGCAAGAGTAAACGAGATCCTCGCAAACCCGATTGACGAAGTTCTTGCTCTCATCCCCGAGCTTATCTACTTCATCAACGCAAACGGCCTCGGAGCTTCGGTCTACAACCTCGCTTCGTCCGTAATCAACATCTTCGATACCGTTAAGGCATCCGGACTCCTCGACAGCATCGAGCAGATCAAGGATTACAACAACGGCGAAGAGCTTGTAAACGCTCTCGTTACCGGCGTTCTCCACGACAAGGTAAGCGCAGACATCGACTTCAATATCTCCGATATTAACCTCGGCTGGATCGTAAATGTTGTTGAAAAGGTAACCGGACTTGACCTTACAAGCCACATCAACTCGCTTGAAAAATTCGCAATCGGCGAGGTTTACTCCTACACTTCCGTTTCGGGCGCAACCGCTTACAAGATGCGCTTCGGTACTACCGGCAACGGCACTGACCTCCTGAGAGACAGAGCCGACATGATCACCATAATCCTCAGCTATGTGATCGACCTTCTTACGATTGAACAGAATCAGACGAAGATCGAAGAAATGGCAGGACTTAACAGCGGTACTATCGCTGCTATCCTTGCACTCCTCAAAGAGTACAAGTACGATATCGGTGTTGATGTCAACTGGTTCTACTTCGACGAGAATGTTAAGCTCGAAGAAATCACTCCCGAAACAGACCTCACTAAGTTCACACCCACTATCAACTACCTCACCTACAATTCCGCATGGACCGAAACTCTTGCCGATTACCTCAGCACGAACCTTGACGATGTAATCGATCAGGTATTCAAGATGATCGGTAAGGAAGGAACCACGGTCGCTCAGATAGTTGAAGGCGTGTTCAATCCCGAGGAGCAGCTCTATACGGCTGAAATCCTCAACAAGCTCGCCAAGAGCATCGCAGACCTTACCTCCAAGGTAGACGAAACCCTTCTTAACACTCTCGGAATGGTCCTCGATGTTGACCTTTCCGCGTATGCAAAGATGGACTTCGGCACCGGCAGAATAGGCAGAGATGACTTCATCGACGGCATCTGCGAGATAGTAACTCCTCTTGCAGGCGTTCTCGACTGGCTCCTCTTCGGCGACAGCTACAAGTTCTTCGGCAACGATAAGACCGGCGTTCAGGATCTCATCGTTATCAACGGTTACAGCGGCTATGCCTACGGCCTTGTTCCGCTCCTCGAAGCTATCGGCGTTGACCTCTCTGCGTCGCCCGTAACAGAGCTTTCGAACACCGAAAATACGATAAGACCTCTCGTTACCGCTATCCTTGACAGACTCGACGCTATCCTTGTCGACCCCGTCAACGAAGCACTCGCTCTTATCCCGAACCTCCTCTACTTCATTAACGCAAACGGTCTTGCAAGCGCCGTCAATAACCTCCTCGGTGCTGCACTCGGACTTGTTAATAAGATCAATGAGAAGGATGCCGACGGCAAGACCCTTATCGAGAAACTCGGTATCGAGCTTGACCTCAACGGCGACGGTGTAAACGACACCGAGATAGACCTCAACGGTCTTATCAACAAACTCCTTGCGGACAACAATATCAATGTTACCGTCGATATCAAGAAGCTCGACCTCATTGCTATCGTTACCGTTCTCGAAGCTGTTACCGGTATGGATCTTACAACCTTCGTAAGAGAAAACGGTATTCAGAACTTCTTCCTCGGTCAGATCACCTACTTCAAGTCGGCAAACGGCTCCGCCTCCTTCAAGATGGAGTACACCTCCGATAAGAACAAAGACAGATCCGACCTCATCACGGTAGTATTCAACTACCTCATCGAAGCTGTCCTCTATAAGGACAACGCAACTGCTCTCGACATTCTTATCAGCGGTAAGAACGACGACGGCACACCCAAGAAGGAAACCGTGGGCGCTGTTATCAAGATGCTCACACAGCTCGGCACCAAGGCTCTCCCGGGCGACTATCACTGGAACTACATGAATGAAGCTTCCGATGATGTTACTCCCGAACCCGAGTACACCGAGATAAACCTTCCCATAACTCCGTTCAACAACTACCTCACCTACTGCACCGATTGGACGCAGAGAACAGCCGATACTCTTTATGACAACCTCGGCACAGTCGTTGACTCCATCATCAAGATGACCGGCAACGGCGAGACCCTCGGCGAGTTTATTAACGGTAAGTTCACGCTTTACAAGGCAGAGTATCTCAACAAGATCCTCGAACTCACCGAAAAGCTCTACAACCTTGCCGATACCAAGGTTATAAGACTCCTCGGTATGGTTCTCAGCTGTGACCTCAGCAAGTGGGACGGCATGAAGTTTGAGGACGCCGACATCACCGACGCCGCAACCTTCGCAGCAGGACTTACGGAAATAGTTGAACCCATCTACACACTTCTTGACTGGCTCCTGTTCGGTAAAGACTACGGCTTCTTCGTAGACGATAAGACCGGCAACACGGGCGCCGACGGCAAGACTCTCCTCAACATCGCAGGCGCAGACGGTTACATCAACGGTCTTGCACCTCTCCTCATCGCTCTCGGTGTCGAGCTGCCCGAATACAAGGCAGGCTACACCTGTGAAACGATGGTAAGTGTTGACGGAATTCAGATGACCTTCTTCAATGCGGTTATCAAGTCGATACTTGCAAGAGTAGATGTTATCCTTGCAAAACCCGTTGACGAAGCTCTCGATCTTCTTCCCGGACTTCTCTACTTCATCAATGCAAACGGTGTTTCCACCGCTGCATACAACCTCCTCGGCGGCGTTCTCAACGCGGTCAACATCCTCGTAGAAAAGGGTGTCCTCGATCTCGGCGGAACCACCATTGAGGACTATGTAGAAACCAAACTCGGACTCAATGTCAAGAACCTCGACCTCGAAGGTATCGTTAAGTTCCTCGAAGCCAAGGATATCACCAAGGGCATTAAGATCTACGATGTATTCAACGGACATTACGATGTCACGGACGGCAAGGTAACCTTCGTTCCCGATGCTTCCGCAGACGAGAATATCCTTGAAAAGTTCTATGTAGGCGAGGTTAAGCCTTACACCTACTCCGGCGTAAACGGCTGGAAGATGGTCACCAAGAACGGCACAGGCAGAGGCGACATGATCACCATCCTCCTGAGCATAGTTCTCGAAGTTCTGTTCTATGAAGGAAACGAACAGCCCATCACCGACATTATCGCGGGTATGGTTGACGGCTTCACGGTTGAGAATTTCAGAAACCTCAAAGCTCTCCTTACAACCGGCGGCGACTTTGACGCGGCTATGAAGGATATCGACTGGGTATACTTCAACAACTACGCTACCGAAGCTGAACGCGAAGAAGCCATAAAGAAGGTTCTCCTTGATCCTGCTTCAAATGTACTTCCCGCAACTCAGCCCGTACGCACTGTTAACTATCTCCAATACGATAACAACTGGAACGAAGAAACAGCGAAGTATATTGACGATAACATCGTTGAGATCGTTGACCTCGTTATTGCTAAGTTCGTTGACGGCTCCGACAGCCTCGCAGACTTCATCAGCAAAAAACTCAACATCTACACCGATGAGATAGCCAATAAGCTCCTTGCCAAGATCGGCAACATGCTTAAAAAGCTCGACGACAGCCTTATTGATACAATAGGTGTTGTTCTCGATTGCGACCTTAAAGCTCTCACCGCTCCCGTAAGCGGCATTACCGACAAGACCACATTCGTTGCGGCTCTTGCAAACAGACTTTCCAATGTAGGAAATGTTCTCGACTGGCTCCTCTTCGACCAGCAGATGACCTTCTTCACCGACATCGAAACCGGTGCTCAGGCTAAGATAGTTATCGGCGGCGGCGAAGGCTACAAGTACGGTCTTGCACCCATCCTTGAAGCAATCGGTGTCGACTCACACATCACTGTTCCCGAGGCAAAGGAAGGAACAACAATTACCGCTCGCGTACTTGTTGAGCTTCTTACAAATGTCTGCGACAGAATCGACGAGGTTCTTGCAGACCCGATCAACGAAGCACTTGCACTTCTTCCCGAGCTTATCTACTTCATCAACGCCGACGGTGTAAGTGTTTCGGCAACGAACCTCGTAGCTCCCGTTGACGCTCTCCTTAAAGAAGTCGGTAAGAACATCGGCAAGGACGATCTCAGCCTTTCAAGCCTTATCAAGTTCGATCTTTCAAGCCTTGATTTCGAAGGTATCTTCGCTATCCTTCTTGACAAGACCGGAATTGACGCACAGTCCCCGATAGGTGAATATCTCGCCAAGTTCTACTTCGGCAAGCTTGAACCCTATCAGTCATATGACGGTGTTCAGGGCTTCCGTATGGTTTACTCCGACACCGAAAAACGCTACGAATTCGTTACCGTATTCATCACGCTCCTCCTCGATGTCGTTTCCTACGGCGGCAACAAGGATGCCTTCATCAAGCTTCTCGGCAACGATGAAAAGGCAGAAGCGATTTACAGAACGATAATGGCGTTCATCACCGGCAGCGGTTACTCCGAAGCCGAAGTTGAGTGGAAGCAATTCAACTGGATACTTACCGATAAGGCAAATTCCGGCGAGGTTCTTTCACCCATCACAATGGGCAGTATCTTCGATTATGTATACGGTCCTCTCTACACCAGAGAAATGGGCGAATACATTACCAAGTGGCTCCCGCACTTCATTGACACGATGATCACGCTTCTCGGCGTTGAGATCAACGGTATAAACATCAAGAGCCTTGACGATCTCTTCGATCAGCTCATAGGCAAGTCGATCTACACCACCGATCTCCTCAACAAGCTCCTCGATCTCATTCAGGGTCTTGTTCCGAAGCTCAAAGAAGCTATCGGCGATGAACTCTTCAACCACCTTGCGACAATCGTTAACGACTCCATCGGCGTTGACCTCAACTACTGGAACGACTACAAGGTCAACGAGATCACCACAGGCGATCAGACCGCATTCGTCAACGAGATCGTAAGAATGCTCCATCCCGCAACGCCCATCCTTCAATGGCTCCTTTGCGATAAGGAACTCGCATTCTTCAACACCAAGGACGGCGAGGATTACATTGTAATCGAATCCGCTAAGGGTTACGCTTACGGTATTATCCCGCTCCTCGAAGCTCTCCACTGCGAAGGCATTCTCTCCATAGATGACTACACGGCAGCAGCTGAGGTCGACACGGATAACATCCTCAGAAACATCCTCACTCCGCTCCTTTCAAAGGTCAATAAGGTTCTTGAAGATCCTGTTAACCAGATACTTGATCTCCTCCCGGCAGTTATCTACTTCCTCAACTCCGAAGGTCTTGACACCGTAGTAAGAAATACTCTCAACGCGGTAGTCAGAGTTCTCGAAACGGTTGAGCCCGTTGTCGGCAAGGATCTCGATCTCGCAACACTCTTCGGCTTCGACTTCAAGGTCGACATCGAAGGACTCCTCGGTCAGGCTCTTAAAGGCATTGAGGAAAAATACGGCTTCAAGCTCGCAACTGTTGCGACCGAAGCTATTAAGGAACTCACGGTAGGTCAGGTCGTCACCTTCGATTCGCTCAGCGGTCAGTGGGTATACGACGGCAAGCAGGCTTACACGATGAAGTACGCAGGCAAGGGCGGCGATCAGGTTGATATGGTCACCATCATCCTCAGACTCATCCTTCGCTTCATCTCCGATCCTCAGAATGTTAATGCGATTGAGGCTATGCTCAAACCCAAACTTAATGAGAACGGCTACAAGTTCCTTACCTCGCTCCTTGATAATTTCAGCCAGATGGTAAGCACAACAGACGGCATGGATAAGGTTATGTACACTGTTTACTACATCTTCTACTCCGCTAATGTCGCTGCAACCGAAACCGAAAACTGGCTCGCAGAATTCAACGGCAACTACTCGTTCCTGAATCAGCTCTTTGCTACGAGCGACCTTGCATTCCTTCGTCAGCTCGAAAAATCTCTCGGCGATCTTCTCAATAAGTACAACGGCGATGTAGCAGATGACGACGAGGTTGCCCCGAACGGTCTTATCAAGTTCTTCCGCGCAATTATCAACTTCTTCAAGAAGCTGTTCAGTATGTTCAAGAGATAACTGATAAGAAACGCGAAAGCGGCATAAAAGCCTGAACAACGGATCCCCCCGGCGCTGTAAAAAGCGTTGGGGGGATCTTGGTTTTAAAAGACGGCATTGCGCCTGCGCGGTCACAATATACCGTCAAGTGTGCTGACACGGCGTGTGATAAACAGCACGACGGGAAAGAGTGTACGCGGTGCGAGGCAGCAGTGTGTGAAGCGTACCTTTTTCCCGTGCTTCCGCACATGATGATTCCGCGGTCGCTGCCATTCGGAGAATGTACGGCGGCAGAGATATTGACAAGCAGCTTGTAATGTCCGAATAAGTAAATCAGTTTTACGACCCTTGCTTTATGCGGGGTCTTTTTTTTGTCCGGTCGGGAATGTGCGGGACAGCAAAAAAATAATATTTTTTTGAAGAAGAAAAAGAAGTTAAACTTCGATTTAAGAAAGGGAATTATTATTGAGTCATCAAATAAAGGAGGCGGCAAAAATGGAATATCTTCAATGCTTCGAGCGCAGCGAATTAAAATATATGCTCACGCAGGAACAGTTTGATTGGTTCATGTCCGCCGCGTCGAGGGAGCTTGTCCCGGACGAATATCCGGAGGGCAGCATTCGAAGCCTTTACTTCGATACTCCGGAAAGCCTGCTTATTTTACGCTCGTGCGAACAGCCGGAATACAAAGAAAAGCTGCGACTCAGAGCGTATTCGCAGGTCGAAAGCGGCGAAACGGTGTTTGCGGAGCTGAAAAAGAAGTATGCTTCCATTGTGTACAAACGGCGCACGGGACTCAGCGAAGCGGAGGCAATGCGATGGCTCGCCGGTGAAACGCACCGTTCCTCCACTCAGATAGAACGGGAGATAGACGCGTTTACCTCACAGTATAAAACACTCCGTCCGGCAGCGCTCATATTTTGCCACCGGCTTTCGTTCGTATTACGGTCAGACAAAAATGTGCGAATTACCTTTGACACCGATGTCTTGGGCAGAACAAGCGACCTGTCGCTTACAAGTCCGGAGTACGGCGAAAGGTTTTGTGACGGTATAATAATGGAAATAAAAGTGCCGGGAGCGGTTCCCGTCCGTCTTGCAGAGCTTCTCTCGGCGGGCGGTATATACAAAACGAGCTTTTCGAAATACGGTACATTGTACAGAAACGAAA
>JAEDGF010000076.1 GCA_016297645.1 Clostridiaceae bacterium | reverse complement strand
AAATTTATTTGATTTTGAAAGTCCCGAAACCCGCATAAACACTGGGTTTTTCTTATTTGTCGTTCGGTAAGGACTTCATTGTGGGGAACAATAAAACATCTCTTATGGCGGCTGAGTCGGTAAGAAGCATTACCATACGGTCGATGCCGAAGCCGATACCGCCGGTGGGTGCCATACCGTATTCGAGCGCGGTAAGGAAGTCCTCATCGGTGTGGTTAGCTTCTTCATCGCCTTGTTTGAGCAGTTCCTCCTGCGCCTTGAAGCGCTCGCGCTGATCGAGCGGATCGTTAAGCTCCGAGTAAGCGTTTGCCATTTCCCAGCCGTTCATGAAGAACTCGAAGCGCTCGACATAGTCGGGGTTTTCGGGCTTTCTCTTTGTAAGCGGAGAAATTTCAACGGGATGGTCCATGAGGAAGGTGGGCTGAATAAGATGCTCTTCAACATATTCTTCAAAGAACAGGTTGAGAATGTCGCCCTTCTTGTGGCGCGCTTCAAATTCGATGCCCTTTTCCTTTGCGAGGGCTTTTGCCTCCTCGTCCGTTTTAATTTCGGAGAAATCGACACCGGCATACTTCTTGACGGCATCGAGCATTGTGACTCTCTCGAAGGGCTTTCCGAGATCCATTTCAACGCCGTTATAAACGATCTTGGTCGTGCCGAGAACCTCCTGTGCGACAAAACGATACAGATTTTCGGTGAGATCCATCATACCGTGGTAATCGGTATAAGCCTGATAAAGCTCCATGAGCGTGAACTCGGGGTTATGGCGTGTGTCAAGTCCCTCGTTGCGGAAAACTCTGCCGATCTCGTACACTCTCTCCATACCGCCGACAATAAGGCGTTTGAGATAGAGTTCGAGCGAAATTCTCAGACGGAGATCCTCGTCGAGAGCGTTGAAGTGGGTTTCGAACGGACGGGCGGAAGCGCCACCGGCGTTTGCCACGAGCATGGGTGTTTCGACCTCGATGAAATCCTGAGAGTCGAGATATTTTCTTATGGCGCGGATAATCTTTGAACGCTTGATAAAGGTGTCCTTTACCTCGGGGTTCATGATAAGATCGACATAGCGCTGACGATAACGGGTGTCAACATTTGTAAGACCGTGATACTTTTCGGGGAGAGGAAGAAGCGACTTCGAAAGCAGCTTTACGCTCTTTGCATGGACGGATATCTCACCCGTCTGCGTCTTAAATACAAAGCCCTTAACTTCTACTATATCGCCGATATCGTACTTTTTGAAGAAAGCGTACTCTTCTTCGCCTACATCGTCGCGGCGGACATAGACCTGCATTCTGCCGTCCCTGTCGGCAATGTTCATAAATGCAGCTTTACCCATGGGACGCTTTGACATAATTCTGCCGCAGAGGCTTACATCCTTGCCTTCAAGTTCCTCAAAGCGGGAAACGACATCTGCGGTGTGAAGCTCCTGATCCGCCGTAGTTACGACGAACGGATCTCTGCCTGCCTCGCGGAAGGCTTGAAGCTTATCAAGACGAACCTTTCTGAGTTCGTTGTCATTCTGACGCGGCGCATTATTCTGAGCGCCGTTCTTTTCTTCTGCCATAATAGCTACCTTAGTGCCGCAAAGGGCAATCCTTTCAGTTTATATCTTCCTTTGAAATTTCGAGAACGAGAAGCTCAATATTTCCCGTGGGAGCTTCTACAAGAACATGGTCGCCGACCTTATGTCCGAGAAGCGTTCTGCCGATAGGCGACTCATCGGAAATTCTGTTCTCGATGGGGTTTGCCTGAGGAGAACCGACTATCTGATAAACATCGGTTTCGTTGTAGGTCTTATCTTCGACCTTGACAAACAGACCGGTTTCGACCTTGTCGGTAGTAAGGGCGCTTTCGTCAAGAACAGTTGCGTGGGCAAGCATATATTCAAGCTCGGCGATACGCGCTTCGAGCTTCGCCTGATCGGATTTAGCTTCATCATATTCGGCGTTTTCCGAAAGGTCACCGAACGATTTTGCTTCCTTGATTTTTTCGGCAATGTCGTTTCTGCCGTTTGAACGGAGGTCTTTAAGCTCCGCCTTATATTTTTCTATGACTTTAAGAGGTAATACATATTCGTCTGCCATTTGTTGTCAAATCCTTTCCGTTTTCAAATGCAAGTATCTATTTTATTTTTTACCGGCTGCTTTGTCAAGCACAAAAAAGAGAATATCGTTTTTTTACGGCATCACAACGGCGATACCGTATCTGAACCGGACAAAATTCAGCTTATTATCATTTCTTTGAGGCTGCGATTATCGCCTTGATGTATTCGATAAAGCTGTCGGTCGAGCCGCCGATAAAGTTGATAATATCGAAAACCGTCTGCGCAACGGATGACGGGAACAATTCAAGGTCCGAGTAATCGGGCTTCGGTGTTTCCGGATTGTCCGGTGTATCGGGTGTGTCGGGAGTATCGGGTGTATCGGGTGTTTCCGGTTCGGTGGAAACAATGGTTATCTTCTTACCGGCGGGAACCTCCGTGAAGGTCGGGTCGAGCTTTACCGACATACGGAGAATCGCTCTCGCGTCGTTTATATCGATAACGCCGTCAAAATTCACATCACCGTAGATAAGTCCGTCCCTCGTTTTTATGGTGTCGAGCTGCACCGCGTGGCGCAGAGCCGCACGGGCATCGTCAACGGTTACTTTTCCGTCGCCGTCGATATCGCCGAAAATGCGCGGAGCAAAATTAAAATCGGATGCCACGGTTCTCACGATATATCTTATACGGAGGCTGTAATCTGAGAGAACGCTCTCGGCGGTTATCGAATCCTTACCGAGGTTTGTGAGAATGGTATCTGCCAGCTTTATACCCATCTGTACAAAGCTGAATGTAAAGCCGAAATTACGGTTCACCGCGTCAAACACATTCAAAAGGTCGTAGAGCGACACACTGAACTCATAGGGAACCTCGGAGATGTACTTTTCGACATCGCCGTTCTCGTCAAAATAGAGATTGACCTTGCTTGTGCCGTACTTGAAATCCTTGAATTTTACATCGAGCTTGGTGGCGGAGGAGTTGTTGCCGCTTATTATGATCGGGTCGATGGTGCCGTCCGAAAGGGAAAATACCTTGTCCATGGACGACTCTTCGCCGGTGTTGACATCGTCGCGGTAGTACTTTACGCGGATACCGAGGAGTCTGTCGGGGTCTTCGCTGTCGTACGAAACAGTAAGCTCAAAATCCTTATCATCGGGGGTAAGGCGCGAAACAACATCCTCTCCGAAAAGGGGAACATATTTATCGCGATTCTCGTTTTTGCAGAAGGTACGGGTGTCAAGCCCGAGAAACCCTTTGCCAAGAAGGGTTTCGATAAAGCTCAGCGCGACGGAAGAATTGCTCTTGAACATTCCGTCAAAAACGGGGCTGAGCCACTTTTCGACCTTTGCATCAACTTCTTCGTCGTAGGCATTGCCGTCCCCGCCGTATTCGACTTTAATACCGTTTTCGGCAAGTCCGGATTCATTTGAAACCACACAGTAAGGCGTATCCTTTTTGATGGAGTTAGCTTTTTCCGTGAACATGGTGACGAACTTCGCCCATTCCTCGGGGTTATTTTCCGGGTCGTATATGGTCGGCCTTGCACCTGCCTTGACGAGAGGGGTAACGGAAACAAGCATGACGACGGCAAGCACCGCCGAAAACAGCCGCTTTACAGTGTTTTTTGACATAAGATCACTTCCCGTTATTATTTGATAACATTGAGCTTTATCATAACAAGAGCGCCGATTATGGCGGCGACGATCGTTATGAACATAAGCGTTCCCACTCCGAGTGTAGGCGCAAAAAGGAGAACAGCCACGCCGACGAGAATGGGGAATATGGATATTTTCCAGTGTTTTCTGAAATAGCTTGCACCGAGTGCGCCAAAAAGTGCGCTCGTGACATACGAGAACGCGGGACGCAGAGTCGGGCTTTCGCGAAGTGCGGGCAGCACGGGAGAAAACAACAGCACGCCTGCGGCAATTATGATAGTGGTGGCGATGGCTGACGAGCCGATCGCTATCGTAGTGATGACCTCGCCCTCCTCGGAATTGGGCTTTACATTTGCCTTTTCCATGGCGTTGAGCCCGCACGGGAGTTTAAGGTTCGTTATATTGCCGGTAACGAAGCTGAGGTATGTTCCGCCCGCGCCGAGCATGGGAGTGTAGGTGATAACTTCAATCACCGCCGTAGTCCAGTATATAAGTATAACCTTTGTGAGAGCTTTAAAAACCGTCTGTGCTGCGGGCCATGCGTCATAGTACGCACTGAAACCGAACGGAAGCGAGAGAAGCACGAGAAGCGCTCCGACCGTCCATATTCTGCCCCAAGTGTGGACCTTGTCTATGTAAGTTTTCTCTTTTTTCGTTTTTACGGACTTGCTCATGCCGCGGCACCTCCCCACCATGTAAACGAAGTAACGCTCTCCGGAAGCGCGACGGTAAGGAGAATGCAAACTCCCATCGCTGCGAAAATGCTTATGGGGAGAGCGAACATTTCAAGCTTTTTGAGATTGAATTTGTGGCAGAGGCTTTCGAGAATTATCATTATGACCATAGCCGAAACAAGCGTTGCGATGGACATAAAACCGGCATCCGATGAGCCGTCGGCGGATTTTCCATTTATCGACACCGCGATAAATGCGGCGATTATTCCGATAAATGCGGCAGCGGAAACATTGTCGGCAAGCTTCGAGTTCTTTTCGCTTTTCGATACAACGCCGCCTATCTTCTTCTGAATAAATTTGCAGAAGATGGGGACAAGGAACAGCGCAAAGGTAGTACCTACCGTCATGACCCACATAACGGCAGAAAACTGCTTCGGATCGGTGACTTCAATGTTTATGTTGGCGCCGAACTGTTCGAGCATGGTGCTTGCCGCTACCGTTTCATAGGCGAGATTGCCGATGACGCTGAGCCTTATCCACGGCAAAACGATACCGAGCGCGGATGAAAGCACCAGCACGGTGGCGAGAATGGAGATAGCCGGAGCTATCGTGAACAGTGCGGCGCTGATAACCGTATTTTTAAGCGTGTCTTTTGAAATACCAAGATGTCTTGCCCGTTTCCATGCCTTCGCCATAAAAAATACGGATTCCACAACGATGAAGCCTATGATAAAAGCCGCCATCGCGTACATAAAGCCGCTTTCTTTGAAATCGGTCATAATGGAACCTCCGTTTTACAAAATACCATCTTACATATTAACACATTAACGCGCCGCCGTCAACGACAAAAACTCACTTTTCGCACGCTTTACAAAACGGTTTTTTTATGGTAAAATAAAATAGATTATACTTTGAAACGAGGTACTTAAAATGTTCTATACGGCTCCGTCAATTCTGTCAAGTGATTTTTCACGCCTTGGGGAGGAAGCCGCAGTATGCAGAGAGTCCGGCGCGGATATGCTGCATATCGATGTCATGGACGGTCATTTTGTGCCGAATATCACGCTCGGCGCACCCATAGTCAAATCGCTCAGAAAGTGTTCCGACCTCATTTTTGATGTTCATCTTATGATAAGCGAGCCGCTGAAATTCATCCCCGACTTCGTAAAAGCCGGTGCGGACATCATCACCGTACACGAGGAATCGGACGGCAGCACGGAGAAAGCCGTCGACATGATAAACGATGCCGGAATAAAATCGTGCGTTGCGTTAAAGCCCGGAACTCCCGCACAGGCGGTGTTCCCGTATCTTGATAAGCTCGCGATGGTGCTTGTAATGACAGTCGAGCCGGGCTTCGGCGGTCAGAGCTTTATGGCGGATATGATGCCTAAGGTGAAAGCCGTCCGCGACGAGATAACAAGACGCAGACTTAATGTCGATATCGAGGTCGACGGCGGAATTACCGGACAAACCGTTTCGCAGGCGGCGAAAGCCGGAGCGAATGTCTTTGTCGCAGGAAGTTACTTCTTCGGTGCGGCGGACAAAAAAGCCGCAATAAAAACACTGACGGACGAAGCAAAAAAAGCCTGCACGCTCTGATAATCGGGCGCACCGTTTTTTTCGCGCCGCTCCTCCCGTTTTGTCTTGTGCCGATTTTTAAGCCGACCGCTTCAACAAAACAAATGCGGCTCAATGTACGCAAACCGGCAGCGGATAAACACATCCGATCCGGTTGCGAATAAATACATCAAGACCGGCAGCGACCGGCTAATACTCCCCGGGATCGGCGTTGTACCGTTACGGGGCGAGGAGCGAGAGCATATGTACGGCGTCGCCTTTTCTGAGCAGCTCTCCTTTTTCGCGACACTGCGCAAGTTTTACAGCCACCGAGCCTGAGCAGACTCCGTAAAACTCGGGCAGCAGCTTTGAGAGCTTCTCGCGCTCGTTATTTTCGGGAAATAGAAAAAGTCTGTATGCGCCTTCGTAAAAATAAAGCTCCGAGCGCATTTTACCTGCCGATTTCGAAAAACCGATAAGCTCCGAAACCCTGTCGGAGGTTATAAGGGCACTGTCCCCCGTGTTTTTAACAAGCTGCTTGACACATCCTCCGCCGGAGGAGGTACGCGGCAAAACGGTGAATGCAATAGTGCAGCCGCCCGTACCGCCGTCAAAAGCCTCTATAAGCACTCTGCCGGACATATCAACATCAATGCCGTCGCCTCTTATCTCCTCTATCACGCTCCACAGAAACCGCCGCGTTTCGACCGATGAATAATCAAGCTCGCCGTAGACGATGCCGAGCTGTTCCATTTCGTCCGCCGATATCTCGGCTTCCACTCTGTACTCATTCTTTACGGTTATATTCAAGCCGTACCACTCCCTTTTGCGTTCTGTTATCATTGTATTCCGCCGCGGCGCTTACGGCAACGCAAAAATACAGGAAGGACCGGTGTTTTTTACCTTATGAGCAACCGTTTTCCAAAAAAATTTTCATATGGCTCCGACTGTCTTTTGCTGCTCATTGCCTGCCTTGTGCCGTCTGTTCTTTTTAACGGAATAAACGGCGTTAAAATTGCGGCAGCCGGAGTTATTACGGCTGTTGTGACCGACGCTCTGTGTACGCTGATTTTCAGAACCGATGCACCCGTTTTCAGCAGATACAGCGTTATAACGGGTCTTTCCTCGGTAATGCTTTTGTCTGCCGGAGCACCCGTATATGTCGCAATTACGGCTTCTTTTTCGTCCGTTGTTGTCGGAAAGCTGCCGTTCGGAGATTGGGAGAAAACGCCGTTCGTACCGGCTGCCGTCGGCTCTGCGCTCGCGTGGGTACTGTATCCGGGCAAGTGCTTCTCGTACCCCGTGCCGTTCACGGGCAACTACGGCTCGGCAGAGTCGCTCGCCTCAATGCTGAAAAACGGCAACTCGGCAAACATGACCGCTCCCGGCATACTGAACATCCTTGTCGGTAATTTTCCCGGTCCGCTCGGCACGACCTGCGGAATTTTCTTCGCCGCGTGCCTTGTCTACTTTCTGATAAGAAATATCGACGCGTTTATCACCTCCGCAGGCTTCATTTCGATATGCTTCCTGTTTGCCGCGCTGTTCCCGAGAGTTCAGTCGGGCAGACAGACCTCTGTCATTATGGAGCTGTGCTCCGGCGCTCTGCTTTTCACCGCAGTATTTTTTATGAATTACCCGAATGTCCGCTTCCGCTCCGTAAATTTTGCAATGCTGTACGGTATGGCAGGCGGCGTTGTATATATGCTTATACGCTATTTCGGCGCTTTCGAGGACGGCGCACCCTTTGCCGTTCTCATTATAAACGCAGCAGCTCCCGTCTTTGAAGCAAGGACGAGAAAAGCGCACGAAACAGAAAAAGAGGAGCTGTCTTCCCCCGAAAAGGAGGTGTCCGAGTGAGCGAAAAGAACAATAGCGCCTCCGAAAACCTGCGAACTTACCTTTTTATAAAAAACCCCGTTCTCAACGAGATAGTCGGCATCGCACCCATTCTTGCGGTCGCGGTAAGCATTAAAGCCGGTCTGCTGCTGAGCGTAATGATGTCGTGTTCGCTTCTGATAACGCAGGCACTCACGACGGCGCTTTTCAGGCGTTTTTCACAGCCGGTGAGAATGCTGATGTATTTCCTGACAGGCTCGGCGGTATCAATAACCGCGCTTGCCGTCACCGACCTGTTGCTGCCGACCCTTTCGGCTGAGCTGGGTCTTTTCCTGCCGCTAACCGCAGTAAGCTCCTTCACGGCAGTGCATTGCGAACGGTACATTTTCAGCAAAGACAGCCGAAGCTCAGCCGCAAACGCGCTTGCCTCATGCGTCGGCTACGGCGCGGTAACGCTGATAATTTCCGCGATACGGGAGTTTGCCTCCTTCGGTACGCTTTTCGGGATAACCGTTTTTTCAAAGGGAACCTCAAAGGGGTATCTCATGCCGTTTTTTGCACTGCTTCTGACGGGCTTCTTGTCGGCATTTTTTAAGATGGCGGCAAAGCGGCTAGGCACTGCGGATAATGAAAACGATGCGTTTATGGAGCACTCTATCCTGACGGAGGACGAGCCCGAGCAAAGCCCGATAGCCGCGGCGGTTGCAGACAAAGCCGCCGGCATCAGAGAAAAACGGAAGGCTGTTTTGGAAAAACACGCGGAAAATGCGTTAAAGAAAAAAGAAGAAAAGCTCCGTGCCGCGGAGCAAAAACGAATAGAGAAAGAAAGACTCGAACACGAGCGTGCCGAAAATGAAAGGCTTGAACGCGAACGCGCAGAAAGAGAAAGACTTGAACGCGAACGCGCGGAAAAAGAAAAGCTTGAACGCGAACGCGCAGAGAAAGA
>JAEDGF010000075.1 GCA_016297645.1 Clostridiaceae bacterium | reverse complement strand
TTGCCTTCCGGCAAAAGACGGCGTACCGCCTTGCCGGTTAACACCGGCGGATTTACGGAAAATAACCATAAATCCTTTTGTCTTGCAGTATGTCATAATAAAAAGCAAAGGAAATATACTTTTATATATAAATTCGGAGGCGTTTTATGAAAGATTACAAAGGAAAACGCGTACTTGTTCTGGGGCTTGCGCGCAGCGGTTTTGCCGCAGTAAGGCTCCTTCACACACTCGGTGCGGAGATAACCGTTTCGGAGTCGAAGCCCCAAAGCGAAATAAATGAGCTTGACGAGCTGCTCGGGATGGGCGTAAGAGTCGCTCGGCAGGAAAAAGAGCTGTTCGAGGAGGATTTTGACATTGCCGTCAAAAATCCCGGTATAAACGGCAAGCTGTGGTTTGTCCGTCGTCTGAGAGAAAGAGGAATCCCCGTCATAACCGAGATCGAGCTTGCATATTCCGTGTGCGCACCGCAGCATTTTATCGCAGTCACCGGTTCAAACGGAAAGACAACTACCGCAACGCTGCTCTATGAGGTCATCTCGAAGGTTTATCCGGACAAAACGCACCTGTCCGGCAATATCGGAATTGCGCTTTGCGATACGGTACTCAAAAACGACCTTATAAACAGTGCGGGACATTATATCGTTCTCGAAATCTCAAATTTCCAGTTGCTCGATATAGATAAATTCCGCCCGGAAACGGCTGTTATAATAAATCTTTCGCCCGATCATCTCGATTTTATGGGTACGGAGGATGCGTATTACCGTTCAAAGTGCCGCGTGTACGAAAATATGCGCGACAACGATGTTTTTCTCCTGAATGCGGACGATCCTCTTGTAAAAGAGTACACGGATATGATTCCCGTCAAATGCCGCAAGGTGACTTACAGTCTTGAAAACAGCACCGCCGACTACTACGCCGACAACGAATATGTCTATGCCTTCGGCGAAAAGGTCATGCCCCTCAGCTGCATAAAGGTCGTCGGCAGACACAATGTACAAAATGTGCTTGTCGCCTGTGCCGCCGCGAAGGCTCAGGGACTCACCGACGAGCAGATAAAAGCCGGAGTGGAGCAGTTTAAGGGCGTTGAACACCGCATTGAATTTGTCCGCGAGCTTGACGGCGTGAGATATTACAACGACTCAAAGGGGACAAATGTTGACGCAACGCGCATTGCGCTTAAAGCGTTTACTTCTCCCGTTATTCTCCTTGCGGGCGGACACGAAAAAGGACTTTCGCTGGAGCCGCTTCGCGAATATCTTCCCGGTGTCAAAAAGATAATAGCATACGGTGAGTGCGGCAAGCGCATAATTGACGAGCTTGCAGGCGAAAAAGGCGAGCTTGTGACCACGCTCGACGAAGCCGTTAACGCGGCGGAAAAAATCGCAGTGCCCGGTGATGTTGTTCTTCTCTCTCCCACCACAAGCTCATATGACCAGTTTACCTGCTTTGAGGAGCGCGGAGAGTATTTCAAAAAGCTCGTGAACGATTTGGGAGAAAAAGCATGAAATACGATGACAGACCTATCGGAATATTTGATTCCGGCTTGGGCGGACTTACTTCCGTAAAGGCAGTCGCCGAGGCTCTGCCGAACGAAAAAATCGTTTATTTCGGCGATACCGCGCGCGTCCCTTACGGCGACCGCTCTAAGGAAACCATAATCGAATATGTTAAAGATGATATCGAATTTTTGCTGTCGCATAATGTAAAGGCTATTGTAATAGCCTGCAACACTGCGGACTCCCTCGCAAGACCCGAGATGGAGCAGATATTCCGCATACCGATAGTAGGGGTCGTAGGTCCTGCCGCGAAGAAGGCCGTTCAGTTGACAAAGAACGGAAAAATAGGCGTAATAGGCACGAATGCGACCATTCAGAGTAATGCATACAGCAAGGTTATACATGAGTATGACGCTTCTGCCGAGGTCTTTTCGGTCGCCTGCCCGCTTTTAGTTCCTCTTGTTGAAGAGGGAAGAATATCAAAAGACGATAAGGTTACGCGCAGAGTATTGAAAGAGTATCTCTTGCAGTTCACCGAAAAGGGCATAGATACGCTCGTTCTCGGCTGCACGCACTACCCGCTGCTGAGTGGAATAATTGCAGAAATTTTACCCGGCGTAAAACTCATAAATTCCGGTGAAGCGGCGGTGGAGTCGCTGAGAAGAAAACTGAACGAAAACGATTTGTCCGCTTCTCCCGAAAACAGGGGCTGCGTAAAATACTATGTCAGCGACAATGCCGCGAGCTTTGCCCGTCACGGAGGTATCTTCATGGGGCATGAGCTTACCGAAAGCGTAACGGAAGTAAACATCTGAAAACCGGAGTCCGGCGGGAAACAGCGGTATTCCCGCAAAATATGAGGTGCGACGTAACCGTCCGAGCTCGTCGGGAGCAAAGCCGCCGGAAATCATCACCGACTGAATTTTCCGGAAAACATCCGGGGCAAAGCCGCCATAAAATCATTATCGACAAAACACCCGAAAAATACCGTAAAGAACCGTCGTTTTTTACAGTACTTTTTGTTTTTTGCGCTAAATTTTCTAATTGCGTATATGGTAGAATTATGGTATATTTTTGTCGAAGGGAGATGATACTACGGAACTGAAAAATTTTCACACTCACACGCTGTTCTGCGACGGAAAAAACTCCGCCGAGGAGGTCGTTGAAGCGGCAATCGAAAAGGGCTTTACCGCCATCGGTTTTTCGGGGCATTCCTACACGCCCTTTGACTTGTCTTATTGCATGACCGAGGAAAACACTCGGCTTTACATCGAGTGCATAAACCGCCTTAAAGAAAAATACCGAGGAAAAATTCGGATATATCTCGGTCTTGAAGCCGATTATTACGCCGAAAATATTGATTTTAACGCATACGATTTCATAATCGGTTCGGTGCATTATATTAAGCTCGGTTCGGAGTATTTCCCGGTCGACCACTCCGCCGAATGGCAGAAACGCGACACGGAAAAGTATTTCGGCGGCTCGTTCGACAGCTACTGCGAGGCGTATTTTTCCTTTGTTTCCGATGTGGCGGAGAAAACTCATGCCGACCTGATAGGGCATTTTGACCTTGTTACGAAATTCAATGAAAACGACTGTCTTTTTTCCACCGTCACGCCCCGTTACCGCGCCGCATGGCAAAAGGCGGTCGACAAACTGTTAAAGTACGGCGTCCCGTTTGAAATAAACGCCGGGGCAATTGCACGCGGCAGACGGATCGCACCCTACCCGTCGGCGGAAATAGCGCGGTATATCACCGAACACGGCGGTAAGCTCGTCTATTCGAGCGACTGCCACAACAAAGACTATCTCGACTGCGCATACGACCTTTGCACAAAGACCTACGGCAGCTTCGGCATAGTCGATTTCGAGCCTTTTATAAAGAGCAAGTAATGCGCTGTTACTCACATATAATGTAATATACATAAATACATTATATATATAGGGGCAAACGGGCAGACTTCCGAATCTCTCCCGGCGGAGAAAACGGAGAAGCCTTCCCGGTATTTTTTTGAGATATTTCGGAAAAGAATAACGAACGGAAAGAGAAATAAGCACACGGTGTCTGTATTATGAAAAGAGAAAACAAGATTTTTAATATGATCATCACTGCCGTTTTTGCGGCAATTATAGCTGTCGGGGCAATCACCTCACTGAGTGTCGCTGCCGTCCCGTTCACGCTCCAAAGCTTTGCGGTCTTTCTCGCACTCGGTACGATTGGCTGGAAAAGAGGGACTGTGAGCGTAGGTGTTTATCTGCTTTTGGGACTCGTCGGCGCACCGATTTTTGCCGGCTTTAAGAGCGGCGCGGGAGTCCTTTTCGGACCGACCGGAGGGTTTCTCATAGGCTTTATTTTTATGGGATTTACTTACGGCGGAATCAGCTTTTTGCTGAAAAAAACACGCCTGAATGGGCTGTGGATAAAGCTGATATCTTTTTCGGTATCAAATGTTGTTTTGTATGTTTTCGGGTGCCTGATGTTTGCCGTTTTGTATCTGAAAAAGCTCGATGCGGCTTCTTTTTCGGCTGCGTTTTCCGCCTGCGTCATTCCGTTTTTAATACCCGATATCATCAAAATGATCGCTGCGGCGCTGATTTCACATCAACTCGAAAAAATGAAAATAATGAAAAAATACGGTATATAATGCACAAAATTATATAAAGAATATTATCGAAAACGCCGAAAAAACCGCAAAATTGCACAAACAAAAAATTTCCGGAAAATTTTTTGAAAAAAGTGTTGACAAAGGGCGTTTTCGATGTTATTATATGTCCATACTTCATCAAGGTAAAGCGCTAACACGATAGCACGACACCACGAAGAACAACAAATTTGAAATGAGGAAAAAACAATGAAAAAGGCACTTGCAGTTATTCTTTCAATCGTAACGGTTCTTGCGTCCGTGATGCTTTTCGCATCCTGCAAAAACAAAGAAAACGATCCCACCGATTCCGCTGCTCCCTCCGGCGCGGCAACGACCGCCGGCACAGAAACCGGCTCCGACCTCGACTATGTCAAGAGCAAGGGCAAGCTCGTTATCGGTGTAACGGAATTTGCTCCCATGGACTACAAAAAAGAAGGCTCCGAAGAATGGATAGGCTTTGATGCGGACCTCGCAAAGGCATTTGCAAAGAGCCTTGGCGTTGAAGCTGAAATAGTTTTAATAGACTGGAACAACAAGGTATTCGACCTTAATGCAAAGACCATCGACTGCGTATGGAACGGCATGACCCTTACCGACGATGTTATGGCTGCAATGGAAACCTCGAAGCCCTATTGCAAAAACGCTCAGGTTATAGTCGTCCCCGCCGACAAAGCAGACAAGTACGCAACCGCAGAGGCCTGCAAGGAGCTCAACTTCGCGGTTGAAAACGGCTCCGCCGGTAAAGACATGGCTGACGAAAACGGTTTTAAGTACACAGAGGTTCTCGACCAGGCTTCGGCTGTCGCAGAGGTAGCAAGCGGCACAAGCGACGCTGCTATAATCGACCTCCTCATGGCAGGCGCTATGATAGGCGAAGGCACGGGCTTTGAAAATCTTACCTACACCGCCAAGCTCAACAGCGAAAACTACGGCGTAGGCTTCCGCAAAGGCTCCGACCTTGCGGCAAAGCTCAATGCTTTCTTTGACGCATCCCTTGCAGACGGCTCAATGGAAAGCCTTGCAAAGCAGTACGGTGTTCAGGAGTCGCTTGTCAAATAAGCATTCCGCTAAAAAATATACGCAATAAGCGAACGGTCATATCCCGGTACGGAGAGAGCTTTCCGTGCCGGGGCGTATCCGTTCGTGGTTACAGAGGTGTTTTATGTTTGCAAACTTTGCCGCGCAGTTCCCGATAGTTTTCAACGCGCTGAATGTCGGCTTTATTCAGACTCTCAAACTTTTTTTCGTCACACTTGTAGGCGCGATTCCGCTCGGACTTATCATTTCGTTCGGGTCGATGTCGCGTTTTAAGCCGCTTTCGGCAATCGTCAAAACCTTTGTGTGGATCGTCCGCGGTTCTCCTCTGATGATCCAGATACTGATAATATACTATTTCCCGGGAATTATTCTCAAAAACAATGTGTGGGGCTCGGGCGAAGGCGGACGCTTTATCGCGTGCGCAGCCGCGTTTGTTCTGAACTACGCCTGCTATTTTTCCGAGATATACCGCAGCGGTATACAGGGCGTGCCTAAGGGGCAGCAGGAGGCAGGGCAGGTATTGGGACTTACAAAGAGCGAGATATTCTTCAAGGTCACTCTTTTGCAGATGATAAAAAGAATAGTCCCGCCCATGTCCAACGAGATAATCACGCTCGTTAAAGATACATCTCTCTCCCGAATCATTGCGTTGCAGGAGATAATATGGGCAGGCGCCGCTTTCATGAAGACTTCGCACGGTATCTCGGGCGAAATGTGGCCTTTGTTCTTTACGGCGGTTTATTATCTTGTTTTCAACGGCGTGTTGACCGTTCTTTTCGGCAGGCTTGAAAAGAAGCTTGACTACTTTAAGGTGTGAGGTGAAGCGTATGTCGGTATTAGAGGTAAAAGAGCTTACGAAGAGCTTTGACAGAACTCCGGTGCTCAAAGGCATCAGCTTCACGCTTGAAAAAGGACAGGTGCTGTCGATAATCGGTTCGTCCGGCAGCGGAAAGACCACGCTTCTCAGATGCATAAATTCACTTGAAACGGCAGACAGCGGCATGATTACCGTCGACGGCTCCGTAATATTCGACGGCAGCGGTCACACCGCACTGACAAAAGAGCAGAAACGCCAAAATCAGCTCAATGTCGGACTTGTTTTCCAGCAGTTCAATCTATTCCCGCAGTACACCGTTCTGCGCAATGTTACGCTCGCGATGGAAATGCAGGCGAAGAAACGCCCCGATTTTAAGCAGAACAAAAAAAGCATCCTCGCCGAGATAGACGAAAAGGCGAAGATGTATATCGAAAAGGTCAATCTTACGGATAGAATAAACGCATACCCGTGCGAGCTTTCGGGCGGTCAGCAGCAGCGCGTCGCCATTGCCCGTGCGCTTGCGCTCGAACCGAAGATACTATTCTTCGACGAGCCTACCTCCGCGCTCGACCCTGAGCTTACCGCCGAGGTGCTTAAAGTTATCCGCGGACTTAAAAAGAGCGACCGCACAATGGTCATCGTCACGCACGAGATGGGCTTTGCCCGTAATGTGTCCGACAAGGTCATTTTTATGGCGGACGGAATTATCGAGGAGGAGGGTACTCCCGAAGCGGTGTTCGACAACCCGACCTCCGAAAAGACCCGCGCGTTTCTCCTTAAAGATATGGGCTGCCCCATCGGCAAACAAAAATAAGATACAACAAAGTGCTTTTTGCACGGAATGCCGTAAGCAGGGTGTTCCGTGCTTTTTTGCGCCTGTTGACCGTTTTTGTTGTCGGTTGTATATTCGCGGTTCTCTGCCGTGCTGCTATTTGCCGTTTTTGTTATCAGCCGGATACTCGCGTTTCCTGTCGCGCGATTTCTCTGTCGCGCGCCTGTTTACGCTCTTCAAGCTGCGTGTCTGTTTCTTTCTCTTGCCGCATAGCCTGTCAGCGTTTTAGCC
This sequence comes from Clostridiaceae bacterium, assembly GCA_016297645.1. Taxonomy (GTDB): domain Bacteria; phylum Bacillota; class Clostridia; order Oscillospirales; family Acutalibacteraceae; genus RUG806. The sequence continues at coordinate 1,683 of JAEDGF010000075.1, read as the reverse complement.
GTGCTGTTGCCGGCTTTTTTTTATTTTTTCGCGCGTCTGTCTGCCGTTTTTTTTATATGTCAAAATAACCAAACGAGCCTGACGGCGTGCGCTGTGTCGGAGTCGTTAAAATGCTTAAAAAACACCCGATTTTGAACCTAAAATCAGGTCTAAAAAATTACAAATTGTAACCGTTTCGTAATGAGTTGTAAAGTTTATGGAAAATTCACAAAAAAACACACAATACCATTTTCTCAAAAAGAAAAATAAATGAGAAAAGCGGAGAAATAAGTAAAATCCGGGAAAACGCTTTGTGCAAAGTATACAAAAAAAGAAAGCCGTTCGACTTGACATTTGAAAACGAGTTGAATATAATGTCCCCGTTCTTAGCCTATAAATGTACCGAGCGAATTTCCGGGTGCGTTTTTCGCCCCGAAAATTAAAATCAAACGCTCTGTATTTTAACGGACAGGAGTAAAATTTTATGAGTAAATCCAAAAAGAGGAACTCTTCACGCGGACAGAGAAGTCCGTACAAGATAATTCCTCAGACAGGTTACGAAGGCCGCCCTCTTTTTAAGGCGGGCGCACTCATCGGCGCGGTAGGTCTTTCGTTCGCGGCGGTTCTCGGCACGGTGCCGCAGACAGTCGTAAACACAAAGGCGGTAACGGTAAGCGAGCCCATGGTCGCATATGTTCAGGAAGCGCCCGAGGAAACGATTTATACGGACGGAACTCTCGCCACTCTCGAAGTTCCGGAGCTTGAAGAAGAAGCCGAGATAGTTAAGGCTTTCTTTGAGGACAGTGTTTCCGATGAAGATGAAAACGAGATTGATTTTTCGGAGTATACGACTTCGCTGAGCGAAGAAGAGATGACAAAGAAGCTCACGGTTGCCAAAAACACCACCGCAAGCGGTTATGTCCGTCTTAACAGGGACGGCATTCCCATGTCGGAGATGACGGCTCCCGAGTGGCTCACACTGGACGAAAACGGCGTCCCCACCGATTACGCCTACTGCATCACGGGCAAGGCGACGGCTTACTATTCAGGCACGCACACGGCGACCGGCACACGGGTCCGTCAGGGAAGCGTTGCCGTTGACCCCAGGGAGATTCCTTACGGCACCGAAATGTGGATAACATCGTCCGACGGCAGCATAGTCTACGGCTATTGCCGCGCAGAGGATACGGGCGGATTTGCCGAGTGGGAGCACGGTGCAACGGTCGACCTCTACATGAGGGCTTATGACGATTGCGTTAAATGGGGTTGGAGAGGCGTTAATGTCTACATCCTCAATTCCAAATAACTTATATATAACAGTATGATGTATGGGAAATAAAGCCGGTGTTAAACGGCTTCGAAGATACATTAGGTAAGAACACAAAACGGAGTCAGCGCATTATTCTGCGTCGGCTCCGTTTTAATATGTATTCTTTTTTTGCGGTCCGGGCTTTTTTACATCCCCTGTAAGGGGATAGGAAAAAATGTTCAGAGTGAATCAACCGAACCTTAAACGCCGCAACGCGGCGTTTAAGGCTTGCCCGAAGGCGTACGAAGGTACTCCGAGGGTGAGGTTGGTTCAGAGCAAAAAAGCATATAATCTCAAACACAACAATGTTGGATTATTCGCAATTTTGTTTTCCTACCCGTCTTAACATGAGCTGCTATTCGATATATCCGCTTTTTTGCGGTCTGGGCTTTTTT
>JAEDGF010000074.1 GCA_016297645.1 Clostridiaceae bacterium | reverse complement strand
TGAGCGAAAATCAGCCGGTCAAAACCGACACGGGTTCAAGTCCCGTCAGCCTAAACGGTGAGGAAAACGCCCGATACCGATACGACGAGCATATAAACAGCCGTGAAAAGCAGCGTCGGGTATCTGTCAAGCTCCATTAAAATTCCACCTTTACGACGCACTCGCCCTTACCGGCGTTAACTTGGAGCAAAAGCCCGTTCGGGGTATCTTTTACGGTATATTTTTTGGTCGAATATATTTTTTTCGGTTCGCTCGGGAGATAGATGACCGTGGGCGCTTTTATAACCGACGAGCCTGTGTAGCTGAGCGTAAATGTGTTCAGCACACGATCGCTGCCGTAGTATTTTATCTCGCCTGCCACCGCCATCGGGTACGCGCGGCAGATTATCCGCCCGATTTTCGTCGATGTAAAGTTGTTTATGTAATGCCAGTAGGTCTGACTCCACTTGTTGCGGTCGAACTTATCCACGAGGTATTCCAGCGCCGGATATTTTTCGCCGCCGTCGACCATTCCGCCCCACTCGCCGACAAGCACCGGAATGCCGAGCCTTTTCTGACTGCGCTCATGCTCGTCAAAAATATGATTGACTCTGTGCGGCGACGCTTCGTTCGTGAGGGGTGTATCGACCGTTATGTCGTAGCCGTGCGGAGCGAACGCGAAATCATACGGATTCCCGCCGTTTTCGTCCCTGAGCGCCGGGACGCCGTAGGGAATTCCGAGGTTCGAATAATAGGAGTTCTCGGCAAAGATTATTCCGCCGTCCGCCGCTTCCCTCACCGCGCGCGCGGCACGCATGAGAAACGGATAATATTTCTCCGTATCGAATTTCTTTATAAGCTCATTTCCCGCGCCGATAACGCGGTGGTAGACGAGAGAGTCGTCCGCAACGCTCAAAGCGTCCATAACTCTGCCTGTAAGCAGGTCGGCGATTATCTTCTTTCTGTCTATCCTGCGCGAGAGAAGTCCGGTTTCGATTCCGCGAATGACAAGCCGCCGGAACACCTTGCCGCCGTCCGAGCCGGGGAACGGCTCATTCATGACATCGTATCCCATCACGGCATTACTGCCCGAAAGATATTTAACCGTATAAGCGATCATATCGCAGTACCTGTCCTGAATTCCTCTGCCGCAGACAGGCTCGTTGTTCCAGAATGCGTCAAAGCATTTGTGAATGCCCGGGTACGCGAAGTAGCCCTCCGCCCAAATCAGATACGGGTCGTGGGGCTTTTCGAGCGACCTTGCGCACGCCCATTTCGGCGCGCCGTCGCCGCTCGTGAGGTTGTGGCAGCTGAAAAGATCCTGGTGCCAGTCGATAAAGGCGTAAACGCCGTACTTCTCGCAGATATCGAGCGTATTCTTCACGCCGTCGAGATAGACGGTGTTGTATTCGTCCATCTTCGGCTCAATGCCCTCCCATGTAACACCGAGACGAATGATGTTTATTCCGTTTCTTGCAAGCTCCGCCATCAGCTCATCGGTGATATCCGTCTTGAAGCGGATAGCGCCGTCGGCATCCGGTTTTGCCGATTTGCATACAAAATTAACGCCGTTGAAAATGCGCTGTCTGCCCTTTGAATCGACAAACGCAGTACCTTTTGTTGTAAATTCCGACATATTCAGCCCTCCGGGTAGATTTTATATGTGTGAAAATTCCGGCATTCCTCGCCGGGATTTCGTTTTTATTTCCTGTTGGGTTTAATTACCTTCGAGTCCGTCGAACTCGGCAAGCTCTTCCTTGTTCACGGTGATGTTTGCGTCGCGCAGGAGCTTTACATCTCTGCGGTGGAACATCGACGGCGCGGTGGTTGCGGGGTGGTTGTCGAGTCTGACTTTGAGCATACCCGTAAGGAGATTGCTGTCCTCGACCACACCTCTGCCCTCGGCGGTTTCGACTATCGCGCCGTTTTTCGGCGTCATTTTAAGAAGCTGCTCGTAGGACGACTGCTCGTACTTTATGCAGCACAGCAGCCTGCCGCAGTTTCCGCTCACCTTGCTGGTGTTGAGCGAAATGCCCTGTTCCTTTGCCATTCTGAGCGTAACGGGCTGGAACTCGTGCAGGAATTCCTTGCAGCAGAACGGTCTGCCGCAGATTCCGATTCCGCCGAGCATTTTCGCCTTGTCGCGCACACCTATCTGACGAAGCTCTATGCGAACCTTGAAGATACCTGCAAGGCACTTTACAAGCTCCCTGAAATCAACGCGCTCGGGGGCGGTGTAGAAGAACAGCACCTTTGAGCCGTCGAAGGTGTATTCCACCTCCACGAGCTTCATATCAAGCCCGAAATGCGCGATTTTATCCTGGCAAATGGCGAAAGCCCTTTTCTCTTTTTCGCCGTTTTCGGCAAGCCTCTTTTCATCCTCGGGGGTGGCTATCCGGATAATGCTTTTGAGAGGGCGAACAAGATTTTCGTCCGGGACCTCCTTGTTTTCGGAAGCGCACTCGCCGCACTCGGTACCGCGCACCGTTTCGACAATAACGAGCTGACCTTTTTTAACAAACTGACCTGCCGGGTCGAAAAAATATACCTTTCCGGTTTCTTTGAATTTGACTCCTATGACCTCTGCCATAAGCTTCCTCCTTGTATTTCTCCGCTCATATTTCTCCGAGCAGCGCGGAAAACTCGCTTATCAGCAGGTTCTCGTTTGCATTTGTATCGCTGAGCGTGATAATTTTATCCATAGCATTTTTAATTTTCAGCAGCCGCACCTCGGTGAAGGACGCGGCAAGGCGTACGACCTCGCGACTCGGCTCATCAGCGACGGACGCGCCGCACCTCTCCGCCATTGCGTTAAGCACCGATTCGTTTATTTTCACCGCAACGGTTTTTATCAGCTTTCTGTTTTTGTTCATCGGCGACGCGCTCATCATGATATCATACTCGCTGCCCGACACGAGGGCGGACAGCACCCCGGCGCAGATTTTCTCCGCCGTTTCGTCCGATTTCTTCGCGCGTACGGGCGGAGTGCCGAGTGAAAACTCCGTCACTCTCGAAATAATTGTCGTCAGAAAGCTCTCGCGCCGCTCCGCAAGGAAAACGAACATGACAAATTCCGGCGGTTCTTCCGTTGATTTGAGCAGCGCATTCTGAATTATTACGGACAGCTCGTCCGCATTCGGGAACACATACACCTTGTTCTCGGCTTCGTTCGGGGCTACCCAGAGCGTGTCGAGGACATTGTCGCGTATCACCTTCATCGAAACGGTCTTTTTGCCGGACTCGGGCACAACGCGGATAACATCGGGGTGGACACCCGCCTTCGCTTTAAGGCACTGTGCGCATTTTCCGCACGGCACGCCCGTTTCGGCGGTGCATACGACCGACTGAATGAGTTCGTTTGCGCATTTCTCGCGCATTGCTTCCGTTCCGCCGGTGAGCATGACGCTCTGCGGTAAGCGCCGGCGCTCGGCAAGAAGCCGCACCGCATTGCGGACGGAAGCCGGGATATCCTTATCGGAAAAAATCATTGAATATCACTTCATACCTTGAAGAATTTATCGACATCCACAACGAACACCGTCGCGCCGCCGACAGTCACCTCAACGGGGAGCGAGGTAAAATACTGCTCGGCGTTGAGAACGCTTGCGGAGTTTATTATCTGTGTGTGCTTCGAGCAGCATTCGGTGATGAGAGCGGAAATTTCGTCCACCCTTTCGTCCTCCGTGCCTATGAGAAGCGTAATATTTCCGGCGCGGAGAAATCCGCCGGTGGTCGAGAGCTTTGTGGACATGAATCCGGCTTTATTCAGCTTCTGAATGAGCGCGGAAGAATCGTCCTTGTTAACGATGGCAATTACGAGTTTCATATGAAAACCTCCTGAAAATATAAGTTATTCGCGTTGCCGCACGCCGCACATTGCGGTTTTCACGGCTGACGCGCTGATTTCGAATTGATTATGCGTTTTTTCTTTTTGCTCCTTGTGCCGAACGCCTGCAAGTCGTCGTTTTTATTCTGCCGAACACCTGCAAGTCGAGTTTTTTATTCTGCCTAACGCCTGCAAGTCGGCGTTTTTATTCTGCCTAACGCCTGCAAGTCGGGCGTTTTCTCAGCCGAACACCTGCAAGTCGGGCTTTTTGTTCTGCCTAACGCCTGCAAGTCGGCGTTTTTGTTCTGCCTAACACCTGCAAGTCGGGCTTTTTGTTCTGCCTAACGCCTGCAAGTCGGCGTTTTTGTTCTGCCTAACACCTGCAAGTCGGGCGTTTCCTGCATTTTATCCGGTCACTCCTTGACCGCCCGGATGTTTCGCTCGATGACCTTTTTGCCCCTCCAAGCGAAAGCCCTTCCCTCAATGTCAACGCCGCTTTCCACCACCGGCTCGGCGGTTTCAAAAAACTCCACGATGGGCGTCACCGCCGCGCCCCTGTTCATCGGGCACACCTTTTGGCAGATATCGCAGCCCCACACGCAGTTGTACTCCGCCATTTTCTCCGCAATTTCCGGCGCAAGCTCCCCTTTTTTCTGCGAGAGGTACGACAGACATTTCTCCGGGTCGACCTTTCCTCCGTCGAGCGCCCCCATGGGGCAAGCGCGAACGCACGCGCCGCAGTCGGGGCAGGTCTTTTTTTCGCCGGAGTAAAACGGGAAATGCCTGTCGGTGACTATTTCGCCGAGAAAGACCCACGAGCCGTATTTTTCGCTGATGAACAAATTGTTTTTGCCGAGAAAGCCGAGTCCGGCGGCGACTGCGCACCGCACCTCGGGCAGCGGGGAGTTATCGACAAACGCCTCGAATTTGTTCTCCGGGAACTCGGACGAAAGGCGGGCGATGATTTCATCCGTTATTTTTTTGGTGACGATATGGTAGTCGGCGCTCACCGCGTAGCGCGAAACATTCGCGTCATGGTAATATTCCTCGCCGAGGTAGTACGGAAACAGGACGGAAATGACCGTTTCGGCATTTTCGGGCAGCCGCGATAAGGCGCGGCAGCTTATAAGCGAGTCTTTGACCGCCGCAAAGGACGAAAACCCGTAGGGCAGTCCGCAGAATAACTCGTCGAATTCCATTTGACCAGTTCCTTTCCGATTTTTTTTACATTCGCGAAAGCGCGATCATCAAGGGCATTGTAATTACGGACGCGAAGCTGACAAACGCGACCGCCTTTGAAGCCGTCCCGGCATCTCTGCCGTATTTCGCGGCGAACATGACCGTGTTGTTTGCGCTCGGCGCGGCTGCCTGAATGACGCAGGCTGTCAAAAGAGCACCGCTCATGAGTCCCGTGAATTTACATATGCACAGTACCGCCGCCGGAACTGCAATAATTTTTATGAACGCAGCGAGGTACTGCTTTTTGCACTTAAACATCGTTTTGAGTCCGGCGTTCGACATATAGGTTCCGAACATGAGCATTGCAAGCGGAGTGTTCATCGAGCCGATGTACGCAACGGGCTTCGAGAATATCTCCGGCGCGTTGATTTTCAGAAGGAAGAACGGCAGCCCCACGGCAACGCCGATAACGCCGGGGTTGGCAAGGAGCTTTTTGAAATCGAATTTCGCGCCGCTTTTTCTGTCCTCCATAGTAAACACGCCGTGCGTGAAGCAGAAAAGCTGAAAGACTATGACTCCGGCAGAGCAGAAGAACACGCCCTCTTCGCCCAGCACCGCCTTTGCAAGCGGCAGAGCCATATAGCCCATGTTGCCGTAGACGGACGCAAAACGGAATATCGCGTTGTCGGGGTCTTTTTTATCCCTGAAAAACGGGAGAGTAATTATTATCCCGACAATGTGTGTGATAACGCCGCCGAGCGCCGCCCGAAGAAGAGCCTTCGCCGAGTCGGGCGTAAAGGCGGTGGAGAAAAACGAATCTATTATCACGCACGGGGTGATAACATAAAACAGAAGGTCGTTTGAAGCGCGCGCGGTCTTTTCGGTGAATATCCCTATTTTGTCACACGCGAAGCCGACGGCGGCAATGATATAGAGAATCAGTACCTGTTTTGATGCGATCTGAAAATTTTCCGCAAAGAGAGAGAAATCCAAAAGTAAATACCTGTACGGCGGTAAGAGCCGTCCCAATCAGTTAAAATTTCTTCAAAAATTGTCTTAAATTGTCTCAATTATTTTCCTGCGCGTGAGCGATGCTCTGCGCTTCCGCTTTTTCCTGCGGCTCAGCGTTTTCCTGTTTGTCCGGTTCTCTGCGGCGATTGACGAGCGCAGCGAGAGCGAAAACGGGAGCGGCAGCCTGCCACAGCATAAAATCGGCGTTTGAAACTCCCTCATACCCCGGGCGGAAGAGCTTCGCGGCAAGGGACGGAATAAGCAGCGCGGCAAACAGCACGATGCTGATAACACCGGAGGCGGTATAAATGCACTTCGAGTTTTCAGCCGCAATGCCGGAGACATAACGCGCGAACTCGAACATAAACAGCATGAAAAACGCGGTGGCAAAAATGAGCAGCATGAACTGCGGCTCTTTGAGGTAGCTTGCGGTTATCCCGAAATACTTTACGCACACCGTGAACATGAACATCGCCGGACAAAGAAGCATAAGACGGAGCTTTCCGGCAAGCGGCTTCCCGGTAACGGCACCGACGGCGACGACAAAAACGACAACGACCGACAGCACCGCGAACACCGGCGCAATTACCTCTGAGTACGCCTTATTCGCTTTTATGTACGCCGATACCGTCATGCAGCTTGCGTTGACATTGTCAAGAAGCGACCCTATCAGCGTTTTGCACGAAACGGCAAGCCCGACCGACAGAAAAAGACTTGCACCGGCAAGAAACGGATCGGTTTTCGGCGAAAAAGCCGGCCTCATGCGTGTTTCGGAAAGCGCCGAGAACACGGCGGTGAAAGCGACGAACAGCACGAACAGCACATAGAACACCGTGACCGTGAAGTTTTTCGGCTCGGTGAAAAATCCGGTTTCGTAGTCCGTGACAGCAAGCATCTGATAGACGCGCACGCCCAAAAGCAGCACGCCGAGAACGGCGGACACGGTGAAAAACGCCAGCTCGTTCATTATTGTTTTTCTGTTTTTTGTTTTGTTAGCCATTTTCAAGCCTCCGACAGGGTGATTTATTACATTCCGCACATTACGCGCGGCATTCCGGTAAATTCCGGTTTACGGAGAAGTCCTTCGGTTTTTCGCAATGAGCAGTCGGTCCGGACGCTCCCCGTTCTCCGTTATCTCTCCGACAACGGAATATATTCGTCCGATTTCATCAGGCTCTTGTACGCCGGGCGCATTATCTTTCCGCCGGTCGCAATTTCTTCAAGCCTGTGCGCGCACCAGCCTGCAACTCGTGCGCAGGCGAACATCGGTGTATACAGATCCTCGGGGATACCGAGCGTACGGTAAACAAGTCCGGAGTAGAGGTCGACATTTGCGCAGATGTTTTTCGCTATGCCCTTCTCCTCGGAAAAGACCGCAGGCGCGGTGCGTTCGATAATATCGAGCAGCTTCCACTCGTCCAGTAAGCCCTTCTCCTCGGCAAGCTCCTTGGCGTTGCGTTTAAGTATGACCGCTCTCGGGTCGGACAGCGTGTAGACCGCGTGTCCCATACCGTAAATAAGTCCTGAGCCGTCGCCCGCTTCGCGCCGTACTATCTTGTGAAGATACGCGCTTACGGCTTCTTCGTCGGCTGTGTCGCGGACATTTTCGAAGATGTCCGCAACCATTTCGCTGACCTTGATATTCGCGCCGCCGTGGCGGAAGCCTTTCAGGGAGCCTATGCCGGCAGCTATCGCCGAGTAGGTGTCCGTTCCGGTGGAGGTGACGCAGCGCGTGGTGAAGGTGGAGTTGTTGCCTCCGCCGTGGTCGGCGTGTATCATCAGACACAAGTCGAGCAGCTTTGCCTCTTTGTCGGAGAAGGTCTTGTCTGAGCGGATGGCGCGCAGCACCGTTTCGGCAGTCCCAAGCTCGGGCTTTATCGTGTGTATATACATACTCTTTTTGTAGAAATAGCGGCGCTTGACCTGATATGCGTAAGCCATAATGGAGGGCAGCATCGCAATGAGCTTTACGGACTGGCGCAGAACATTCTTGACGGAAATATCGTCCGGGTTTTCGTCGTAGGCGTAAAGCGCGGTGACGGACGAGCCCAGCTTGTTCATGATGTTCGGCGAGGGCGCGCGCATGATAACATCCTCGATAAAATCGAAGGGCAGCTCGCGGTTTTCGGAAAGCAGCGCCTTAAATTCGTCAAGCTGAATTCTGTTCGGGAGCTCGCCGAAAAGCAGAAGATACACAAGCTCTTCAAAGCCGAAGCGCTCGTCCTGCTTGCAGCCTGCCACAAAATCGTAGAGGTCGAGTCCGCGATAACGCAGATGTCCTTCCTTGGGGACTTTCTCGCCGTCGTCGATGTAGTAGCCGTCAACGGAGCAGATACGCGTAATGCCTGCCATAACACCGGTGTTGTCGGAGTTGCGCAGCCCGCGTTTTATGTTGTAGCGCTCATAATCCTGCGAGGGGATGGTGCTGTTGGATAAAAGCCTTTGTGCAAGCGAATCAAGGAGCTTGTCGTCATGACTTAATGAATTGTCGTTCATGTGTTTCCCTCCCGGCGAACAAAAATCAGATAATATTGTTCACAACACTGTTCTTTATTATTTTATTATATTATAACGCGCGAAAGAAGTCAATAACAAACCACATTCCGCAGCACACACGGAAAAACGACGGACAGCACCTTGCTGCCAACTTTTACGGGATTGACGCGCTCACTGACGGCTCACTCGCGCTGCCAACTTTTTACGGTATCAGACGGGCAGGTTTTTGGTAAAAAATACGATACCTTAAAACCGCCAATCTCTGTGCTGCTATACGATGCACAAAGTGACATATTGTAGGGGCGGGGCCCCTGCGCCGCCCGCGTGGGACGGCGTGTGCGTAATCGGT
>JAEDGF010000073.1 GCA_016297645.1 Clostridiaceae bacterium | reverse complement strand
AAACGAACTCTGCAATCAAATAAAAAAAGGCACATTCGTATTCGCTTAAAACATGAATGCGTCTCTTCTTTATGTGTCGTTACATTGTTTCGTTTTTCTCGGATGCCAGCGCTGTCATAAAAATCTCTCCTCTGTAATGATTAAAAAGGACTCTTGAAAAAACGATCGTTCAAATTGATACCGTACCATTTGTGCTGAATTACATTCAGCAGTTGCTCTGCATCCTCGGAGTTGAAGCCGTGTCTGCCGCTCCTGACATACCACAGCAGCTCGTTTTCGGCATTGAGAAGCTCGTAAGCTTTTTGTGCTTCCTTTGATGTTATTATGCTGCCGACCGGGTTTCCCCATATATCGCTTGCCGCCTCCGAAATAAGCAGCGTCCTCGGAGCTGCAAGAGCTTTAAGAAAATGACAGTCGAACGGCAGCTCTTTTTCTTTGTCGGCATATTCTTTCATATCATCACTGAGCCATGTAGGAAAGTTTTCCGTCATATCTTTCAGCGTTTCACTCCGTCCGATTTCACCGTACTCGTCTTTTGCCGTAAGGTGAATTCTGTAACAGGAGCATGATCCGGCGTTTGTTTCGTTTGCATGGATAATTGCCGCTCTTTTGTCGGTTATGCCGGCGAGCATTGATGTTTTTCCGCCTCTTGAATGTCCCGAAAAAATAATTTTTTCTTTATCGGTAAGTTCGATTTTTTCGAGTGCGTCCACACATCTGGAATATCCCCATGCCCATGCTGCAATCGAACCGAACTTTCTGTCCGGAAACATATTATAGATACGCCCGGTGCGGACAGGGTTCTTTTCCTTGTCGTCGGCAATTTCTGTGCGGTCAAAAACGGCAAGAGCAATATTATTGTCAAGAAACGATGATATTACCGATTTATCAAAAAGATAATTGAAACAGAGGTCACCATTGACTATAACGGGCGGCTTTGCAGCTCCCATAGGTAAAAAAAGTTTTAACAAGAATCCGAAAGAATATCCGTTGCTTGAAACGGTGACACGATAGGAATTAGCTTCTCCCGGTCCTCCTGCATACAAACATTGTACGGTCATTTCTTCCGGTTTAGGCGGAAGCTCGCCGTATTGCAGTTCTACGGCTGTTTTGAACAGTTCGCTTCGGCGCTCCTCCCAGTCAACAGGCGTTCTTACCGGTCTCCCGTCGTTAAAAGCAAGCAATTCCGGCAGTTTGCCCAGTGTTTCACATTTAATTACTTCTGTCTTTTTCATCTTGTTGTCCGATGATATAGTCAATGCTATACCAAATCCTTTCTCGAATAGTTTGTTGTTTCACTTTTCGGCTTTGATCGCCCATGATACATAAAGAATCAAAGGTGTAATTGTTTATCGGGGTATTCTTATTCTAACATATTCGGCAGCTTATAGAATAGAGACGGGGATTTTTGCGTGAAAATAAAGTAAAAAATATTGATTTTATTTTAAAATATGTTATACTCACTTATCATAATGCAGTGGGGAAGTGAGCGGACTATGCCCGGACTCGGGACGGCAGTCAATGCTGCCGGCGTAATTGCAGGTGCACTTATAGGTATGCTTTTCGGCAAAAGAATAAAAGAAGAAACACGGGAATCCCTCCTGAATGTCCTCGGACTGTCTGTTTTCTTTGTCGGTGCATCAGGTGCTTTGTCGTGTATTTTAAGCGCGAATGAAAACGGAAAGCTTTCCGCAAGCGGTACGGTCATGATGATAATCTGCCTTGCGCTCGGTACTTTTACGGGAGAGCTTCTGCGTATCGAACACGGCATTGAAGTGTTCGGAGAATGGCTGAAAAAGAAGGTCGGCGCCAAAAACGACAACGGTTTCGTCAATGCTTTTGTCAGCACCTCTCTTGTCGTATGCGTAGGTGCTATGGCAATTATCGGCTCTGTCAAGGACGGTCTTGAAGGCGATCACTCAACGCTTTTTGCAAAGGCGCTGCTTGACTTTCTGATAGTTTTGATGATGTCGTCAGTCATGGGACTCGGCTGCCTTTTTTCTTTTATTCCGATAGTGATATTGCAGGGAAGCGTTACCGCACTTGCAGGCTTATGCGCCGGATTTTTCAGTGAGGGAAATATGATTTCCGATATTTCTCTTGTCGGCTCGGTAATGATAGCGGCTGTCGGGCTGAATACATTCCTGTCGAAGCGTTTCAGAGTCGGGAATATGCTCCCGGCGCTTATATATGCAGCTGTTTATTCGCTGCTTTCGTATCATTTCAACTTTTCTTTATGAGGTTTTTTTATGGGTAAAATAGTTGCACTCGGTGGCGGAAGATTCGATAACGGTGAGATGTATGAGGTCGCATGCCACATAACCGAAAAAACGGGTAAAAAGCACCCGTACATGGTTTTTCTTCCGACTGCGGGAGCTGATGATATTGCCGGTGACGAGTATATTCTCAGCACTTTTTCTTCGTTGGGCTGCGTTACGGATGTCTTGTTTCTACTGCATGACATAACCGATAAGTCTGTAATAGATTACAAGCTCTCCAATGCCGATATTATTTATGTCGGCGGCGGCAATCTCGAACTTTTGATGGATACATTGAAAAAGACGGGCGCAGACAAACTTCTTCACGAGGCGTTTGATAGAGGATGCGTTCTCTGCGGTGCAAGCTCGGGAGCAATGTGCTGGTTCAACCGTGGCTACGACGACTGCGGTCCGGAGCATTCCTTTGTTTTTGTGGACTGCCTCGGTATTCTGCCTTACACGAACTGCCCGCATTATCAAAGTGAGAATTGGCAGACCTTTGCTCAGGCTGTGAAAACGCAGGAGTATTCCGGTATTGCCTGTGATAACGGTGCCGCGATTTGCTTTGATGACGGAGTATGGTATACAGTATCGGGAAATGAGGACGGCGACTGTTATTTCTATGACGCAGAAAAAGATTTTGCCGTCACTAACCTGAACGAGTTTCCCGATGCGCTGATACAGTTGTAAAACAGAACCGATAAAAATCCGGGACTCAAAAATCCGGGCTGACCGATTAGCGCCCGTAGGCTGACGGGATTCAAACCCATGTCGCCCGTCAGTGCCCCTTTTCGGCACTTTTCGCCCTTTTCGTCTTGACTTGCGTCAGCAAGCCTGCACCTCAAAAAACGAAAATTGCTCAAAAATTGTCTACTGTCGGGTGCAGAGCAGTTTTGCCTGAGCTGATTTTTGTTCAGGCAAGGCAAAGCCCGCAGCGAATACTTGATGTATTTGCAAGGGTTTTAACGCGGCATGAGCGAAAATCAGCCGGTCAAAACCGACACGGGTTCAAGTCCCGTCAGCCTAAGTAACGAACAAAATTATGCGGTTAAACCGCCATGAGTATTTTCTCTACGATTCTAAAAAACGGGCTGCTGCGTTTTCTTTGCCGCAACAGCCCGTTTTCTGTATTTTAGAATTTCAGTGTTTTATCTTCTCCGATACCAACCATACCGTCGAGGATGTACTTGTTTCCGTCCGGATCGCAGACATATCCTCTCAGCGAACCGAAGGTTATATGGTAGTCGATGTTTATAATGCCCGTCGTTACCTTCATGAGGAATTCATCGCCTATGTCAAAGCGGAGGTCGACCATTCCGTGTTCGTCGACAACATGCCAGAGGTTGTCGCTCTCGTGCATAAAGACAACGGGCGTGAGCAGTGTCGAATCGCCCTCGAACCATATAAGGTTCTCATTGAAGTCATCCTGATTTATCGACTGGTTTCTCGTGAGGTTGAAGCCGAAGAACTGTTTCTTGCCGTCTATCTCGCGTTTGCCCATGGTCGTTACCCAGTCGTAGTGGGCGTTGCGCGGATAGTAGCCGCGGTGGTCGTCTATTATCGCGGTCGTCATGCTGTTTGCAACATGGCGCTCGCCGTTATATTCGAGATAGCCTTCAACCGAGAAAAGGTCTTTCTGCGAGTAGAGTGGGCGGTTTTCGCCGAAGGGAATATTGACGATACTCGGCTTTGAAACGCGGGTGAGCTTGACTCTGTAATCTATAACGCCGCTCTTTTTGTCGGACGCATAACCGGACACGATTGCTTCGCCGCGCTGGAAATTGTTGACATAATTCAGTTTTACTTTCTTGCCTTTTGACGCGGTTTCGGAGGAATTTATGAGGTTAGGGGCGATCTGCGCTTTCGAAGCGGGGAACATCTCCTGCCACGATACGCATTTTTTCGTTCTTTTATCGTAAAGAACGGTTAGCGCAGTTCCGAAAAGCGCCATGTCGCATACTGCCGTAAGAAGGACAACATTGTCGAAGTTGACTTCGGTTGCCTCCCAAAGAGTAAGTCTTGTTTTATTCATGCAGTCCGGCAGGCTTGTCGGTCTTTTGGCTTTTAAGAAATTCATGTGGGGGAACTCACTCTCGAAGGTTCCGAAATGACACATTCCGAACTCATCAACAACATCATTCGGAGTGGGAACGGCAATTCTCTTGTCAGAAAGAAATTCCTTGAAATTCATATATTTTTCTCCTCTCGGGTACTGTTTTTTGTATAAGTATTATAACCGAACCGTAGGAATTTGTCAATTGCTATAATTGCTGTTTATGACGCGCCGGAGACACTTTATTGACTTAAACATTTTCCTACCTTTTTGGTTAATTGTAAAGATTACTATTGAAAAACCGTGAACAATATGGTAGAATTTCTTTTGATAAAAATTTTTGTTTCGAAAGGACGGACGATATGGGTCTTGTTTCAGACTACGGTCTTATGATGGGCAAAATTGCTTTTAAGAAGTTCAACGGCTACACCTCCAACGCTATGGCAACACAGCGCGAGTCGCTCAAAAAAATTCTTGAACGCAATAAAGATTGTGAATTGGGCAAAAAATACGGTTTTGCCGACATTCATTCGTTCGAAGAATTTCAGGACAAGGTTCCGCTTTCAACCTTTGAGGATTACGCTCCTCTCATAGACAGAATGGTTGAAAATAACGAGAGCAATATTATCACTTCGAGTAAGGTAATTCGCTACTGTTCCTCCTCCGGCAGCGTAGGAAAACCTAAGCTTCAACCTAAAACATTCCAGGATATCTGGAATTTACAGTGCTGCGGCCTTGTTCCCACAACTGCCTGTGCATGGCGCTATTTCCATGAACGCGGAGAAAAATTTTATCCCGTTTACGGACCGCTTCTTCTCTCTCTTAACGGGCATAAGCTCAAAAACGGCATAATGTGCAACGGCGCGGGACAGATTCCGTACAACAATATAAAGAGCCTGCTCAAATTCATCACCTGCACACCCTTGGATATTCTTTATCCCGAGGATGAGGAGAATACAAATATTCCTTATTTCCAGCTTCGTTTCGCTCTTGTCGATAAAAAAGTTTCTTTTATCGGCGGCATGGTCATTACGCTTGTAACAACTATGTTTGAGTACCTTGAAAACAACTGGGAAATGATATGCAACGATATCGAAAAGGGTACTATCGATCCGTCCGTAAAATGCCCCGAGTCGCTTCGTAAAAAATACGGTCACATGAAGCCCAACCCCAAGCGTGCGGATGAACTCAGATGCGAGTTCAGAAAGGGCTTCGATACCGATGTGCCTATCGCAAAGCGCATTTGGCCCCGTCTTTCATGGGCACAGGCTATGGTCGCTTCGTCACTTTCCGTGTATGTCGATAAATTCAGAAGATATGTAGGCGATCTTCCTCTTCATAACATGGGTTATGCGGCAAGCGAGGGCTTCATGGGTATGTGCATTTCGCTTAATGACGACGACTATGTTCTTCTTCCGCGAAGCATTATTTACGAGTTCCTGCCCGTTGATGCTCCCGAGGGAACCCGTCCGCTTACACTCGATCAGATCGAGGTCGGCAAGGATTATGAAATTATAGTTACGAATTTCTCGGGTCTTTACAGATACCGTATTCTCGATATTGTTCGTGTTACGGGTACATATAATGAGTCGAAGAAGATAAAGTTCCTCTATCGTTCAAATATGGGACTCAATGTAGCGAACGAAAAGACGACGACTCAAATGCTTGACTTTGTCGCAGAAAAGATGTCCGAAGAATTTGGTCTTGATATTGCCGGATACAGCTTCTACGGCGATACGGAGAAAGAAATTCCCAATTATATGCTTCTTTGCGAATGCGATAAACCCGAAATACTCGTCGAGAAGAAGGAAGATGTTGAGCATTTCATCGATGAATCGTTCCGTAACGCCAATGAGAAATATGAGAAGTACAGACGCTGGGGTATGCTCAGTGCACCCGAGGTGCTTCCTCTTCAAAAAGGCGCATATGACGATTACCGCGCTTCTCTTGTCGCTCAGGGCAGAGCGCTCAATCAGATCAAACCTGTCGTTGTTCTTAATACCCCCGAAAAGAAAGCATTCTTCTTCGGCAAGGTTATGAAATAAAATGAACGACCGTAAGGTCTGATTCTCCGATAAGACTAAATAAAAAGTCCAACACACCGGTGCGGCGAACAGCTTTGTGTCGGTGTGTTGTTTTTTTCTATGCAATTTGAGTGTAGAAAAAAACTCTGTAAAACTGTACATTAGTAACAAACAATACCGATGACGCTTGACATTATTCGACATAACGCCGTTGTCTACTGCTCAATAAGACTTTTTGTCAAAATATTGTCCTTGCTTTTTTCAAACGCTTGTGCTATGATAATTCCACATTAGTATGACAAAGTGATTTTAACGCTAATGGGAGGATTATATGAAAAAAATTGCTATCGTTGCTAATGATGTTGCGATGCCCGGTGAGAAAGGGCTGTCACGGCTTCAATTCTTCGGTTCTTTCCTTCAAAAGAACGGATATGAGGTAGAAATCATTACAGCGGATTTTCAGCATTGGATGAAAAGGTACAGAACTAAGGAGGAAATGGAAAAAATCAACCGCGAAGCCGGCTGCAAGGTCACATTTATCCATGAACCGCCCTATACCAAAAATATAGATCTTAAAAGATTTTTCAGCTATATTGTTCTTACTAAAAATACAAAAAAGTATCTTGAACAAAACAAATTTGACCTTGTATATGCTCTTATTCCCGACAACCATCTTGCGGCAACCGCCGGAAGCTATGCGAAAAAATGCGGAATTCCTTTCGTAGTGGATATCGAGGACCTCTGGCCGGAAGCAATGAAAATGATTCTTGATGTTCCTGTCGTGAGTGATGTTCTCTTTTCAAGCTTTGCTTATTATGCGAAAAAAACATACAAGGCAGCCGACGCGGTCGTCGGCTCCTCCGACGAATACCGCACAGAGCCGCTTAAATACGGTATCGACATTCCGAAATCCGTTACGGTTTATGTCGGAAACGATCTTACCGCTTTTGACAACGGCGTAAAAGAAAACGGCGAAAAGGTTGTTAAGCCCGATAATGAGTTCTGGGTTTCGTATGCGGGTTCACTCGGCACGAGCTACGATATACATACATTTGTTAAAGCAGTAGCAAAACTGAACAAGGAAGGTTATTCCGATATCAAGGCTGTCCTTTTGGGGGACGGTCCGCTTCGTGATAAATTTGAAAAAACCGCGCAGGAAACAGAGTGCAATTGTGAATTTGTCGGATTTTTGCCCTTCGGCATGATGGCTGCATATCTTGTCAAGTCGGATGTTACAATAAACTCTCTTGTCAGCAAGGCATCACAGAGCATTGTTTCAAAAATAGGCGATTACCTCGCCGCCGGTATTCCGATGATAAATACCGGTCTTAACAAAGAGTTTTGTGAAAAAGTAAACAGTGACGGCTTTGGCGTTAATGTTCCTCCCGAGGATGTTGACGCACTTGCAAAGGCGATTCTTGACCTGTACAATAATCGCGAAAAATGCGCCGAAATGGGCAAGGTCGCGAGAAAAATTGCGGAGGAACAGTTCGATCGCCCGATAACATATATGCGCATAGTCAATATGATCGGCGACCTTCTCAGCTGATTTCAGGTATCTTTTCGGAGGAATTGTTTTGAAAAAATACGATTATCTTATTGTAGGTGCCGGTCTTTTCGGCGGTGTTTTTGCGCGTGAAGCAATGAACAGAGGAAAGACCTGCCTCGTGATAGAAAAGCGATCGCATATCGGCGGTAATCTTTATTGTGAAAATATAGGCGGCATAAATGTCCACGCCTACGGTGCACATATTTTTCATACAAATAATAAGCTTGTGTGGGATTATGTAAACAAGTTCGTACCTTTTAACCGCTACACTAATTCGCCGGTCGCGAACTACAAGGGTGAATTATATAATATGCCCTTTAACATGAATACATTCCATGCAATGTGGGGTGTCGTCACGCCGGACGAAGCAAGGGAGATTATCGAAAAACAGCGCAGCTGCATTAAAGGGACGCCCTCAAACCTTGAAGAACAGGCGATAAGCCTTGTCGGAACCGATATTTACAGTAAGCTTGTCAAGGGCTACACCGAGAAACAGTGGGGCAAGTCTTGCACCGAGCTTCCCAAGTTTATTATAAAAAGGCTGCCTGTCCGCTTTACTTTCGATAATAACTACTTCGACGACAGCTATCAGGGAATTCCGATAGGCGGATATAATCCCCTTATTAACGCTCTGTTTGACGGCGCGTACATTATGACCGATACCGATTATTTCTTGGACAGAGAGAAGTTTAACTCAATGGCTGAAAAGGTCGTTTACACCGGTACTCTTGATTCATTTTATGATTATTGCTTCGGTGCGCTTGAATACAGAAGCCTTCGTTTTGAAACCGAGGAGCTTCCCACATCGAATTATCAGGGCGTTGCCGTAATGAATTTCACCGACCGTGAAACGCCGTACACCCGTGTCATTGAACACAAGCACTTCGAGTTCGGTACTCAGCCCACAACCGTTATTACGCATGAGTATCCGCAGACATGGGAAAAGGGCATGGAGCCGTATTATCCGATAAACGACCAAAAAAATCAGGAGCTTTATCTGAAATATGCCGAGCTTGCCGTCAAAGAAAAGAATGTGATTTTCGGCGGCAGACTTGCGGAGTACCATTATTATGATATGGACAAGATCGTCATTCAGGCATTTGCCGCTCTGAGCGAGGAGTTCGGTGATAAGTCAATTCGAATGGCATAAAAAGTGTTGCAGAGCTATAACAAAATACAAGCCAAAACAAGACCGACTCTTTTTCTGACAGAAAACGAGCCGGTTTTTTTGAAACGATAAAAACGAATAAAAGCAAAAACAAAAAAGCAACGACTTCCTCGCGTAAATCGTCGCTTTCTTCCGGTGC
>JAEDGF010000008.1 GCA_016297645.1 Clostridiaceae bacterium | reverse complement strand
GTGCGCGGCAAAGTTGTTTTGCTTTTGCAGCCGCTATATTTTTCTGCATTTATATAAGTTCGCCCGTGCATCCGTCGCTGTCGGCATCGGTAATGCGGACATTTCTTATTTCGCCGGTAAGAGTTTTAAGTGTGGGAACTTTGATCGGTATATAGTTTTTTGTATAGCCGTGCTGAATGTTGTTTTTCGGTGTTTCAAACAAAACAGGTACGACAGAGCCGATATGCTCCAAGAGAATTTCACTGCGTATTATATCGCATTCATGTTGCAGCTTGCGGCAGCGCTCCGCCTTTACGGTATTGGGAACGGGGTTTGGATAGGTTGCGGCAGGAGTGCCTTCGCGCGGAGAGTACGGGAAAACATGGACCTTCATAAAGCGTATTTTCTTCGCGTATTCAACCGTTTCTTTGAACATTTCCTCCGTTTCGCCCGGGAAACCTACTATTATATCGGTCGTGAGCGACAAGTCCGGAAATGCGTTTTTAAGCTTCTCGCAAAGCTCCGCGTACTCCTCGGCGGAGTAGTGCCGATTCATTTTTCTGAGGACATCATTGCAGCCGCTTTGAAGCGACAAATGAAACTGCGGACAAAATTTTGACATTTTTGAAAGGCGCTCGATAACTTCGTCAGTAATGTGATCGGGTTCGAGCGAGCCGAGCCGTATTCGTTCTATGCCGTCGGTTTTCTCCGCTTCTTCAAGTGCGTCGCAGAGGTTAAGCCCTATGTCCATGCCGTAAGACGACAGGTTTATTCCGACAAAAACAAGCTCCTTGTAGCCGTGTTTTGCCAGCTCTTTTACTTCTTTTCTTACATCTTCAAGCGGCTTCGACCGCGAAAAGCCCTTCGATTTCGGGATGATGCAATAGGTGCAGTAGCGGTTGCAGCCGTCCTGAATTTTCAAAAAGGCGCGCGTGTGTCCTTCAAAAGTATGTATTGCGTTGCCCTTGAAGGGGTCGCTTTGCAGGTGCGGCAGAACATCGACCGTCTTTTTCCCGGACGCGGCAAATTCCTCCAAAAGCCGCGGCAGCTCCGAATTTGTCTTGTTGCCGATTATTATGTCCGCGTCGCATTTTTCATCCGCTTCTTTCGAGAATGCTTGCGCGTAGCAGCCCGTCAAAACGATTATTGCGTTGGGATGCTCCGAGCGGAAGCGTCTTAACGCTTGACGCGATTTACGGCTGCTCTCTGCGGTCACGGTGCAGGAATTTACTATGTATGCGTCGGCTTCGCAGCCGGAATTTACGATAGTGTGACCGGCAGCGGTCATAAGCTCCGCAAGCTCCTGCGATTCGTAGCTGTTTACCTTGCAGCCGAGTGTGAAAAAAGCGATCTTCATTTCTGTCCTCACCAAAAGTGTTATGATACGGTCGTTTTTCGCAAAAAAAAAATACAAAAAACCCCTATAAAGTATACGGCATATCCGCCCTCAATTCAAGGATAAAATGAATTATTGCGTCTGCGCGTGCATATTTTTTAACATAAAACAGTGCGGAGGGCATGACAAATGAAAAAAATAACGGCAATTTTAATTTCGATTTTAACTGTTGTATGTTTAATTGTACCCGTAAACGCATACGGCGACAGCACAGAAACAGTCGCGTCCGATGCGTTTGAGATATTCGAGGGCGCGGACGCGCTGCTGACGGTGGACACCGCCGCTCAGTTCAATATATCCGCAAAGGCGTGGCTGCTGATGGACCGCAACACGGGGACGGTGCTTGCTGCGCATAACGAACACCAACGGCTCTATCCCGCGTCCGTGACAAAAATAATGTCGCTTCTGCTGTTTTCGGAAGCGCTCGACAGCGGCAAGCTCTCGTACGACATGACTGTGACTTGCAGCGATACGGCAGCAGCAAAGGGCGGCTCGCAAATTTGGCTCGAACCGGGCGAAACCATGACGGTGCGCGAGCTTATGAAGGCTACCGCTGTGTACAGTGCAAACGACGCGTGTGCTCTTTTGGGCGAAACCGTTGCCGGCAGCGAAAAGGCTTTTGTCGACATGATGAACGAACGCGCGGCGTCCCTCGGGATGAACGACACGCAGTTTGATAACTGCACCGGACTTGACGACGATACCGAAACACATCTGACCTCCGCATACGATGTTGCGCTTATGTCGAGAGAGCTTATGAAGCATTCTTCGGTAAGGGATTTTTCTACGATTTGGATGGATGAACTGCGCGGCGGAAAGACGCAGCTTGTCAACACAAATAAGCTGATAAGAACCTACAAGGGCGCAACCGGTCTTAAAACCGGCACGACCACAAAAGCCGGGTGCTGCATTTCGGCAACTGCGCAAAGGGACGGCTTGGAGCTTATCGCTGTCATACTCGGCGCGCCGTCCGGAAAGGAGCGCTTTGCCTATGCAAAAGAGCTGCTCGATTACGGCTTTGCAAAGTACGAGATATATACGGCAGAGCCGAAGCTCACGGGCGAGGAGAGAGTAAAGGTCACGCACGGTGTTGAGAGCGAAATAACCGTAAAAGCCGGTAAATCCGGCGAAATGCTTATCGACAAGGGCGGCAAAGACAAAATCACCGAGAAAACGACTCTGCTCGAAACCGTTGAAGCGCCCGTGTCTGCCGGTGATGTTGTCGGCAAAACGGAATACTTCTCGGGCGAAACAAAAATCGGTGAATCTGCCGTCATTTCGGCTCAAAACATCGAAAAAATGACGCTTGCAAATGCCTTGACCTGTATTTTTGGTGCATTTGCAAAAAAATAAAGTGTAAAATTCACAAGTTCCTTATTGAAATCCTATAAAATATATTGTAAAATAACGGTGAAAGATTTTCCGGAGGTCTATTGTTTTATGTCATTGAAATTAAATTGCCGTTACCTTGACGGCTTCATCGGCGAAAACGAACTTAAAGGCATTGCGCATCAGGTTAAGGCCGCAAACGCGCAGCTTTACGAAAACAGCGCCGAAGCTCAGGGCAACGCCTTCCACGGCTGGCTCAATCTGCCGCGCGACTACGATAAAAAGGAGTTTGCGCGCATAAAGAAAGCCGCAGCGAAGATTATTTCCGATTCCGACGCTCTTGTCGTTATCGGTATCGGCGGCTCCTATCTCGGAGCGCGTGCCGCCGTTGAATTTGTCAAATCGAAAAACTACAATATTTTTGCGGAGGGAACGCCTAAAATATTCTTCCTCGGCAACAGCATTTCTCCCACGGAGATAAACGAAGTTCTCGCTTATTGCAGAACGCACGATTTTTCCGTAAATGTCATTTCAAAGTCGGGTACTACAACCGAGCCTGCGATCGCTTTCAGAGTGTTCAAAAAGCTCCTCGAAGAAAAGTACGGCGCAGAAGCCGGCAAGCGTATTTTCGTAACCACCGACGCACACAAGGGAACTCTCAAAATGCTTTCCGACCGCGAGGGCTACGAGGAATTCGTAGTGCCGGACGATGTCGGCGGAAGATACTCCGTTCTAACGGCTGTCGGACTTCTCCCCATTGCCTGCGCGGGAATTGATATCGACGCTATCATGAAGGGCGCAGCGGATGCGATGGAAAAGTATTCGTCCGGCGATGTCTTTGAAAACGACTGCTGCAAGTATGCCGCAATCAGAAATATTCTCTACCGCAAGGGCAAATGCATAGAGATGTCGGTCGCTTACGAGCCGGACTACACTATGATGAACGAGTGGTTCAAGCAGCTTTTCGGCGAGAGTGAAGGAAAAGACAACAAGGGTATATTCCCGGCTTCCGCCGTTTATTCCACCGACCTTCATTCGCTCGGTCAGTATGTTCAGGAGGGCAGAAGAACGCTGTTTGAAACGGTCGTTACCTTTGCCGCTCCGAAAACCGACCTCACTATCGAAGCGGACGCGGAAAACGCCGACGGACTTAATTTCCTCGCCGGTAAAAATATGTCTTACATCAACAGAATGGCATTCCAGGGAACCGTTCTTGCACACAATGACGGCGGCGTACCCAATGTCGTCATCGAAGCCGAGAAAATGGACGAATACAATCTCGGTCAGCTTATATATTTCTTCGAAAAGGCGTGCGCCGTTTCGGGATATCTCCTCGGAGTCAACCCGTTCGATCAGCCCGGCGTTGAAAGCTATAAGCGCAATATGTTTGCTCTTCTCGGCAAACCCGGCTATGAAGATCTTGCAAAAGAGCTTGCCGAGCGTATAAACTGATAATCCGGAAAACAAATATATACACCAAATTGAAAGGAACGATAAAAATGGTTAAACTTTTAATCGGAGAAAAAGGCACAGGCAAAACGAAAAGACTCATCGACTGCGTAAACGAGGCTCTCGCTTCGTCCAACGGTCATGTCATCTGCGTTGAGAAGGACGATCTTCTCAGATATCAGGTGAACTACAAGGTAAGACTTCTCGCTGCCAGCAACTACGGCATCGCAGGCTACGACGCATTCTACGGCTTTTTGAGCGGGCTTTGCGCAGGCGACCACGATGTTACGGATATTCTCATTGACGCTACTCTCAAAATAGGCGGCAGAGATTATCAGCAGCTTGCCGATTTCCTCGCAAAGATCGCACGGCTCGGCAAACTCACCGAAACAAATTTCGTTTTCACCGTTTCCACCGAGAAAGAAAATCTTCCTGCATGCATATTTGAATGCTGTGAAGAAATAAAGTGATAAATTTGCGGATTTAATCGAATTTTATATTCAAAAAAAGGCGGATTTGCTGTTGACAAACGGCAGATCCGCCTGTATAATATATGGTGCGTTTGTGCGAATAACGCTATTTGTCTTTCGGAGGAACAGTCGTGTTTTTAGAGCTTGAAGCTGTTTTTGCCCGCGAGGGTGAGCTTAAAGAAATAAACTATGAGTTTTCTCTGCAAGACGACGGGTTCGTGACGCCTGTTTCCGTTGCCGGTCGGGTCGTCAACAAAACGGGTATAGTATATCTCGAAGCACGCGCCGGATTTGACTATTCCACTTCCTGCGCAAGGTGCGGCAAGCCTATTTTGCGCCACGCAAGCGTCCCGATACGCCACATTCTCGTGTCCCACCTCGACGACGAGAATGATGACGACGATTATATTATTGTGGATAATATGCGTTTTGATCTGGACGGGCTTGTCACTGAGGATATTTATCTCGCTTTGCCGCCGCGTTTTTTGTGCAAAGAAGATTGCAAAGGGCTTTGCCCGTATTGCGGCAAGGATCTCAATGAAGGGGAGTGCGGCTGCAAAAAGCCGACTGATCCGCGTTGGGATGTGCTTAAAGATCTGTTTTAAGCGTTAATAATTCACTCATTTTAGGAGGATAAATAAAATGGCAGTACCTGCAAGAAGAGTTTCAAAGGCAAGACGCGATAAGAGGCGTCAGAATGTTTCAAAGGTTGCGGCTCCGGTTCTCGCAAAGTGCACGAATTGCGGCGAATTCATGAAAGCGCACAGAGTTTGCCCCGTTTGCGGTTACTACAACGGCCGTCAGGTTGTCACCGTAGAGGAAGACTGATTTTTTGCCGTCTGTCACCGGTCGGCTTTTGCATTAACTTATCAGCTCAGGCGGAGAAGAATGTGCTTCCCCGTCTTTTTGCTGTTGATGAATTATTATAGAGAATGGCAGTAAAAATATTCAATGTCGCTCCTCACTCCCCGTGTGCAAGAAGGGGAGTTTCGGCAGGCGACAGCCTTATTTCGGTAAACGGAAATGAAATAAACGATGTGCTCGACTACCGTTTTTATACGGATGAGCGCAAATTGAAGCTGTGTTTTTGCACATCCGCGGGAAAAGAGCGGAAGATAACTCTGCACGGCGTGGAGTCCTGTGACGAAATAGGCTTGGAATTCGAAACATATCTGATGGATAAACATATGTCGTGCAGAAATCACTGCATATTCTGTTTTATCGACCAGCTCCCCAAGGGAATGCGCAAGTCACTGTATTTTAAGGACGATGATTCGCGCCTTTCATTCCTGTTCGGAAACTACATCACGCTTACGAATCTGACGGAACACGATGTGGAGCGTATCATAAAGATGCACATAAGCCCCATAAACGCTTCGGTGCATACGATGAACCCGGCTCTGCGTGTCGAAATGATGAAAAATCCGCACGCGGGGGAGTCGCTTCGGCATCTCAAACGCTTTTCCGATGCGGGAATCGCGATAAACGCGCAGCTCGTTTTGTGTCCCGGAATAAATGACGGCGAGGAGCTTCGCTATTCGCTCGAAAAGCTCGCCGAGCTTGATTCCGTGAGGAGCATTGCCGCCGTTCCTGTCGGGCTTACAAAGTTCCGCGAGGGGCTTTATCCGCTGCATAAATATTCGAAGGAGGAAGCCCGGGCTGTCCTCGATATTTTCGATGAATTCAACCGTGAATATACTGCGAACGGGCGTGAGAAAATCGCATTTCCGTCCGACGAATTTTTCCAGCTTGCCGAGAAAGAACTGCCGGACTACGACTATTACGGCGATTTCCCGCAGCTTGAAAACGGTGTCGGTATGATAGCGTCCTCGCGGCGCGACTTTTACGATGCACTCGAAAACGAGCCTGCCGACAGCGAAAAGCGCGTATTTTCGGTCGCTACCGGGCTTGCCGCATATCCGCTTATAGACGAATTTGCAAAGGCTTTTGAGAAAAAATATACCGGATCGCGGATAACCGTTTACGGTGTCGTCAACACTTTTTTCGGTGAAGATGTAACCGTGGCAGGTCTTTTGACCGGTAAAACGCTTGCGT
Organism: Clostridiaceae bacterium; assembly: GCA_016297645.1. Classification (GTDB taxonomy): domain Bacteria; phylum Bacillota; class Clostridia; order Oscillospirales; family Acutalibacteraceae; genus RUG806. The sequence continues at coordinate 32,359 of JAEDGF010000008.1, read as the reverse complement.
CAGAGCTTAAAAAAAGCAGCTTTTCGGACGAAGTTCTCATGCTTCCGTCCGTTATGTTCAAGGGACCGGACGAACTTATTTTCCTTGACGATATGACAAAAGAGGAGCTTGAAAACGAGCTCCATACACACATAAAAATAACCCCGTGCGACGGTTACGGGGTGTTCGAGAGCTTTTTCAAACAAAAAAACGATACGGAGGTGTAAAGTATGGGAAAACCGATTGTTGCTATTGTCGGCAGACCGAATGTCGGTAAATCGACGCTTTTTAACAAGCTCTCCGGCAAGCGTCTGTCAATAGTCGATAATACTCCGGGGGTGACCCGCGACAGAATATATGCCGATTGCGAGTGGCTCAACAGACATTTTCTCATCGTTGATACGGGCGGCATAGAGCCGTATTCCGATGATATCATTCTTTCGCAGATGCGCCGTCAGGCACAGATGGCTATCGACAGTGCCGACGCTATTATTTTTGTCTGCGATGTAAAAACGGGAATAGTCGCAACGGACGCGGAGGTTGCCGCAATGCTCATAAAGAGCGGCAAGCCCATAGTTTTGTGCGTAAACAAGTGCGATTCGCTCGGCGCACCGCCGGCGGATTTCTATGAGTTTTACAACCTCGGACTGGGCGACCCCATCGCCGTTTCGTCCGTTCACGGACACGGCACGGGCGATCTTCTCGATGAGGTGATAAAATATCTGCCCGACGAGGAGGAGAACGGCGAAGAGGACGACTATGTCCGCGTTGCTGTTATAGGCAAGCCCAATGTCGGCAAATCCTCGCTTGTAAACGCTCTTTGCGGAGAGGAGAGAATGCTTGTTTCGAATATCGCAGGCACCACACGCGACGCGACGGATACTGCCGTCGTCAACAAGCACGGCAAGTTTATGTTCATTGATACAGCCGGTCTGCGCCGTAAATCAAAGGTCGACGACCAGATAGAAAAATACAGCGTTCTCAGGGCGGTCGCAGCTGTTGAGAGGGCAACCGTGTGCGTTATCATGATAGACGCGCTCGAAGGCTTCACCGAGCAGGATTCAAAGGTAGCCGGTATCGCTCACGAAGCCGGAAAGGCGTGTATAATCGCCGTCAACAAGTGGGACGCGTACGAGAAGGACGGCAAAACCATGGATGCTTACAGAAAAAAGCTGATGAACGATTTTTCGTTTATGTCATATGCGCCCATTATCTTCATTTCGGCAAAAACGGGACAGCGGCTCGACCGGCTTTACGCGCTTATAAAGTTCGTTGACGACCAGAATGCCGTGCGTATTCCCACAGGCAGGCTCAATCAGGTGCTGGCTGATGCCGAAGCGCGCGTTCAGCCCCCCACGGATAAGGGCAAGCGCCTGAAAATTTACTACATGACGCAGGCTTCCACAAGACCGCCGACATTTGTCGCATTTGTCAACAATAGTGAACTGTTCCATTACAGTTATCAGCGCTATATTGACAATCAGATACGCGAGGTTTTCGGACTTGAAGGCACTCCCACCCGTCTTGTTATTAGGGAACGCGGTGATAAGTAACCCGACTTTTTATCGTGGGACGCGATGAAAAATGACCCGTTTTTGTTGTGGGTGCGGCGGCAGGCAAACGAGAAAAATGTCCGCAAAACACGAAAGGTAAGATGCCGCCCGTTTGGCGTGCGTTGAATATTTTCCGTCCGCCGTTTTTTCGGCAAAAACGCGTCTGAAAAGCGTTTCTTTGCGCTTTTTCGCTTCCCCGGTCAAATTCCCCATTATAATATTATTAAAATATACAAAAGATTATTGATTATTCCCGTACGGTGTGCTAAACTGTATGGGAATAATTATTTTTTGCGAAACGAGGCGTTTATATGAAAACGATTTCCGAATTTTCGCCGGAGGAACTCCGCGCGTTTAAAGATCAGGCACAGAAGGAATATGACGAGCTTAAAGCGCGTCATCTTGACATAAATATGGCACGCGGCAAGCCCTGCGCCGAGCAGCTTGCACTCTCAACCGAGCTTTTCGATCTCGACCTCGCACAGTGCGGCTATAAGGCCGAGGACGGCACCGACTGCCGCAACTACGGTCTTATGTGCGGTATTCCCGAAGCAAGGCGTCTGTTCGGCGAGCTTTTCGGTGTTGACGCAAAGAATGTCATCGCCTGCGGCAGCTCGAGTCTTAATCTGATGTTCGACTATTTTTCGCAGTGCTATACGCACGGTGTCGCCGGTTCAACGCCGTGGTCGAAGGTCGACGGTTACAAGATAATCGCGGTCGTGCCGGGCTACGACAGGCATTTTGCCGTTGCCGAGTATTTCGGCGCGCAGCTTGTAAGCGTTAAAATGACCGCAGACGGACCCGATATGGACGCAATCGAGGAGCTTGTAAAAGACCCGACAGTAAAGGGAATGTTCTGCGTTCCCAAGTATTCGAACCCCGACGGCATTACATATTCCGACGAAACGGTCGAAAGACTTGCCGCTATGAAAACAGCCGCCGAGGATTTCAGAGTAATTTGGGATGAAGCGTATATAATTCACGACCTGTACGAAGAAAAGGACGAGCTTGCAAATGTCTTTGACATAGCCCGCAAATACGGAAACGAAGATCGTTTTGTGGCTTTCGCCTCCACCTCGAAGATAACCTATCCCGGCGCGGGCGTATCGGCAATAGCCGCGAGCGACGCGAACATTGATGAAATCAAAAAACGCCTTACCGTTCAGATAATCAGCTACGATAAGCTCAATCAGCTTCGCCACTCCTTCCTGTACAGAAATCTTGACGACCTTAAAGCGCAGATGGTGCGCCACGCCGAGATCCTCCGTCCCAAGTTCGCGAAGATGTCTGAGGTTCTCCACAAACGCCTTGACGGACTCGGTGTTGCTTCGTGGACAGACCCGAAGGGCGGCTACTTCATAAGCCTTGATGTCAATGTCGGCTCCGCAAAGTATGTCGGCAAGCTCTGCTCCGAGTGCGGAATAACGCTCACCGGTGTCGGCGCTACCTTCCCCTATGGCAAGGACCCCGACGACGCAAACATCCGTCTTGCTCCCTCTTGTCCCACAGTCGACGAGATAGAAACGGCAGCGGAGGTCATATGCGTGTCCGTTAAGCTTGCTGCGGCAGCCGAAGTAATGTCCGAAAAAGCATGAACGGAGAAAGACCCATGTTCAGAATAGGTCACGGGTACGATGTTCACCGGCTCGTTGAAAACAGAAAACTCATCCTCGGCGGCGTTGATATTCAGTACGAAAAAGGGCTTCTCGGTCATTCCGACGCGGATGTTCTCACACATGCCGTTTGCGACGCGCTTCTCGGCGCGGCGGCACTCGGCGATATCGGCAGGCATTTCCCGGACAGCGACGAGAAATTCGCAGGAGCGGACAGCATCGGGCTTCTCAAAAAATGCGTGTCGCTTCTCTCCGAAAACGGATTTGCCGTGGGGAATATAGATGTGACGCTTATCGCTCAGGCACCGAAGGTTTCTCCCTATGTTGAAAAAATGCGCGAAAATATCGCCCGTGCCTGCGGCGTTGATGTATCGTTCGTGAGCATTAAAGCCACAACGGAGGAAAAGCTCGGCTTTACCGGCGAAAAGCTCGGAATGGCGTGTCACAGCGTCGCTCTCATTTATGAAAAATAATTTGGTGGTGGATAAAAAATGATCTCCGAAACAATAAAAAACTTCTTTTTGCAGCTTAAAGATGTTTTTTTGAATTTCAATTTTTTCTCGGATACGCTTGATATCCTTGTCGTTGCGCTCATCGTGTATGTCGTAATCGTGCAGATGCGCAAAACACAGGCGATTCAGGTCGTAAAGGGAATAGTTCTTGTCGCCGTTATGTATGCGGTGGTTTCGCTGCTCGGAATGAACACGAGCACATATCTTTTCAGCAAGCTTTTCAGCGACATTCTCATAATATTCGTAATACTGTTTTCGGCAGAGATCCGGCAGGCGCTCGAGCTGCTCGGAAAACGCCGTTTCGGAACAAGATTTTCGCTTTTTGAGCAGTCAAGCGAGAGCTTGAATGTCGACATGATAAACTGCATTTGCAGAGCCTGCGGTGCAATGGGACGCAACAAGGTAGGCTCTCTTATCCTTATCCAGCGCGAAACGATGCTCGGCGACTACATGAAGCAGGCTGTTCCGTTGGACGCACAGATCACCTTCGAAACACTTTGCAGCATTTTTTATCCCAAAGCACCTCTCCACGACGGCGCTATAATCGTGAAAAACGGAAGAATAGTCGCTGCCCGGTGTGTGGTTCCTCTCAAAAACGACCGCGAAATCGTTGAAAATGTCGGCACCCGCCACAGAGCCGCACTCGAAGCAAGTCTTAACTCGGACTGCATTGCGGTTGTTACGAGCGAAGAAACGGGTATGATCTCCATCGCCGTCGACGGTCAGCTCATAAGGGGTTTTACCGACAGCCAGCTCAGAGAGGAGCTCGGCAAATATCTGCTCAGAGGAAACGACAAGAAAAAAACTCCGATGGTTCTTTTCGCAAAGCACAAGAAAAATGACGGAGAAGTGTCATCCGAAACCGAAAAGACCGTAAAGAGCGAATCAAAAGAAGAAAAAGCAAAGCCCGCAAAGGAGAAAAAAGAAAAGAAGAAAAAAGATAAAAATTCCGGCAGTCATGGCGGCGGCGAAGCTTCCTCCGATACACCGGCAGACGAAAGCCCCGCCGAAGCCGCAGCACAGGCGGACACCGCCGAGCAAACGGCAGACGAGCCTGAGTCGGATTCCGTAAGTCTTGAAGACGGCGGCGAACAGGGCGCGCCCGCCGCACAGACCGACAGCACCGAAAACGGCGAAGCCGCGGCGGAAAATACCGCCTCCGGGGAAGGCGCAGCCGAAGACTCCGGCGAAGAAGTCCCCGACGAAAAAGATGCAGGTACAAAGGAGGATGTCTGAAAATGACCGAACAGAAAAAAACAGGCAAAGGCTCCGACTCATTCTTTACCCGTTTTCTTGAAGACAACAGACGCGTTTTTATATTCTCGGTTATAGTAGCAATTATCTGCTGGTGCGGCGTTTCGATGTACCAGACGCAGGACGCGGAAAAAATCATCAAAAATGTCCGTGTTCAGATACCGTTCGAGGGCAGTCTGCCCGCAAACAACGGCTTGCAGATATTCGGTGAACAGGATTACTTTGTTGATGTCACCGTAAGGGGCAAAAGCTATTTACTGAACGACCCCGCGGTTGCCGATAAGATAGAATTGTCGGCTTCTCTTGCGTCGGTTTCGACCGCAGGCACATATAATCTGCCCATCTCCCACTCGCTGGACGAGAACGGCGTTGAAATAACGAACCTGTCAAAAACATATATTTCCGTCTACTTTGACGAGCTTGTAAAGAAGGAATTCGACATCGTCGAGGAGGTAAACAAGGGCGATAAATTCGCGGTCGCAAAGGGATTCAGCCTCGGTGAACCGTCTTTGAGCGTGGACAAGGTCACGCTTACCGGACCGGCGCTTGAAATCAACCGCATAACCTCCGTTAAAGCCGTAGCGACTATCGATAAGGAGCTTTCCGGAACAGAAACCTTTGAAGCGGAAATAGTTCCCGTCAGCTCCTCCGGCAACGCCGATTTCTCCCATGTTACGACGGCACAGGATCAAAAGATTTATGTTGTTATGCCGCTCATGTTCTCTACCGAGGTTACTCCCACCGTTACCTTTACGAACGCCCCGAAGGCGTACCGCGACAACCCCGTTAAATATACGGTAAGTCCCGAAAAGGCGAAGATCACCGTCGCTTCAAACGATGTTCAGCACATTCAGAGCGAAGGTCTTTCCGTCGGCAGCATCGATTTTAAGGATATCAACAACACGGTAAACACATATACATTTGCTGCGGACAGCGTACAGTGCAATTTTGACGACAGCATAAAGAGCTTCACCGTCACCATTGACATGAGCGCCATGCAGAAGCGCTGGCTTGAAATCCCCGTCGAAGTCGGCGACGCAAAGCTCCCGGCAGGTGCGGAGATAACATCAAAAACAATTCAGTCGGTTCAGATAGTCGGACCGGAAGCGTCCGTTATGAACATCGATTCCTCTGCGGCTTACGCAGTTCCCGTGCTTGACGGCGTTGAGCTTCACAAGGGTGAAAACACCGTCCCGGCAAAGGTGATACTCAGAACTCTTACCGACAGCTGGGTAAGGGGAGATTACACGGTAGTCATCACCGTAAAATAAACACTGTTAATGTGCGGCGGGAATTTTCCGCCGGGTTGACCGAAAGGAGGCGGAGCAGTTGAAAAAAGTCGTTCGTGCTGTCATGATTGTCGTAATAACCGTTATTGCGGCAGCGTTTGCGGGCTGCTCCGTTTTCAATGTCTTTTCGGTCGATTCTCTCATAAAAGCGCCCCGGCTTACCGGGGAAAACGCCGAAATTCAGAAAGCCTTCGAAAGCGCTGTCGGCAAAGACGCGGTTCTCGTTCGTCCCGTTTCGGGTGAGTACCGTTCCGCATATGTTCTGCGCGACTACGACGGCGACGGCGAAAATGAAGCTATCGTGTTCTATACTCCGAAGGACACCGCAGGAGAAGTGCGTATGCACTTTTTGGAGTATAACGGTGACGAAAAAGAGTGGCAGACGATAGCCGATGTAAAGGGAAACGGCAGCGATGTCCACAGCATTGCGTTTTGTAACTTCGACAGGGACTCGGTGTCGGAAATAGCCGTGGCGTGGGCGTTTGCGGACGGGCAGAAGGACAAAATGCTCACCGTTTACCGTTACGAAAAGAACGACACGGACGAAAATGATTTCGTGGGGCTTGCTTCCGTCAGAATTTCGGACTACAACTGTATAGATATAGATTTTGACGGCGCGCAGGAGCTTGTATATACGATAATAGACGCGGCTTCCGAAAAACCGGCGGCGCAGCTCAGAGCGCTCAAATTCGATATCGCTTCCAAACGGTTTGTTCCCCTCAGTGAGGTTCAGCTCGACGGCAGGATAATTTCGTTTATAAACTATTCGCACGACCTGAAAGCCGGGAATTACAGATTCTACATAGATTCCGCACTGCCCGACAATAAGCGCATGACGGAAATCGTGATATATGATTATTCCCGTTCCGCGTTTGTTCGCCCCGTTGACTCGAACGGCTTTTCGCTCGGTTCTGTCACCGTGCGCCAGTCGCAGGATATTGCGGAGGATATAAACGGCGACGGCATAATCGAAGTGCCGCTCACCGAGCCTTACCCGAAAAGCGAGGTACTGTCGCCGCAGGAGGGCAAGGACAATATCGTTTATGTTACGGAGTATTTCAGGCTTAACGGCGAAGCCCTCGGCAGCGTAGGCAAATACTATGTTTGCAGCGAGCTTAATCTCCGCATAAAGATAGAAAAATACCTTGAAGCCGCCTTTATACGCGTTGACAATGCGGCTAAGAGCATTATGTTTTATTCGTATCCGGCCGAAAGCAATCGGACCGGCAAACTGCTTTTCACCGTTTCTGAAAAGAAAACAGATGAATATACCGCCCCCTCCTCCTCTGAAAAAGGCACTGCCGAAGCGGTGGCTGTCACCGTGACGCAGGAGGGACAGAGCCTCGGGATAACCGCGGAGTCTGTATTGGCGGATATACAACCCATCAATACCGGGAGGACACAATGAAAAGAATTCTTGTGGCAGAGGACGAAAGATCAATACGCGAGTTTATTGTAATAAACCTCGTTCGAAACGGCTTTGATGTTGTCGAAGCCGATAACGGCGAAACGGCACTGCGTCTTTACGACGAAAACAACGGCAATTTCGATGTGGCGCTGCTTGACATTATGATGCCGAAGGTAGACGGACTTGAAGTCTGCAAGCAGCTCAGAAAAAAGAGCAGTACGCTCGGAATAATCATCCTTACCGCGAAAACACAGGAGATGGATAAGGTCACGGGGCTTCTTGTCGGCGCTGACGATTATGTCACCAAGCCGTTTTCCACCTCGGAGCTTATGGCGCGTATCGACGCTGTTTACAGACGCGTGACGGTCAACAGAGTCTATGCCGAGCAGAGCCGTGAAAAGGGCAATTCTATCGAGCTCGGCGAATTCGTCCTCAACCTGCGCAGCCGTTCGCTTACCAAAAATTCAAAGCAGATAGAGCTGACTCAGGTAGAGTTCCAGATAATGGAATACTTCTTCACTCATCCCGATGTTCCGCTCGAACGCGGCGAGATACTTAAAAATGTATGGGGTAATATGTATTACGGCGACGATAAGGTGGTCGATGTCAACATCAGGCGGCTTCGTATGAAGGTCGAGGATGACCCGTCGTCCCCGCGTCACCTTACAACTATTTGGGGAGTCGGGTATAAATGGCTTCCGTAAAGAAAAAAAAGCAGCTTATAAAAAGCGGTATCACCGCGAGGTGGATAGTTACGACGATCCTTGTTATTGCTGTCATTCTTGCGGCAATCGCGGCAGTTATAACATTTTCAATACGCAATTTTTACTACGATACGGTCAAAACGCGTCTGCTCTCAATGGGACAGACGAATGCGGTCGCCGATTACTTCGGTGCGTATCTCGATTCCTCCGATGATGTTTTTACGCAGCGCGCGCAGGAATATGTAGAGAACTTTTCCGAGATAAACACGGCTGAGGTGTGGGTCTACGATAACGACGGCAGTGTTGTTACCACTTCGACCGGATTTGACGCTATTCCCGGAGATGATAAGGATTACGACATCGCTCTTGCGTCCTCCACCGGCATGGCGGTAGAAAAGGGGTACACCGATTCAGGTGAACACATTATGGCGCTCACCGTTTTTCTTCCTAAAACGGATGAGGCTTCAAACGGAGCGGTGCGCTACATTATATCGCTTGCCGACCTCGACCGACAGGTGGCGCAGGTCGCGCTCGCTGCCGGGGTGTGCTGTCTTTTCGCTTTGTCGCTTGTTGTTTTATCGGGACTGTTTTTTATTCGTTCGATAGTCGGGCCGGTAAAAAAGATAAACGAAGCCGCGAGGCGTATAGCCTCCGGTAACTACACGGAAAAGGTCAATATTGCCAACCGATACGATGAAATTACCGAGCTTTCAGAGTCCATAAACTACATGACGGACGAGATATACAAGACCGACAGGCTGAAAAACGATTTCATCTCCACCGTGTCGCACGAGCTGCGCACTCCGCTCACCGCGATTAAGGGTTGGACGGAAACGCTGATAAGCATAAACGCCGACAAAAAGGACGCAACGCTCAACGAAGGCTTGAAGGTGATTTTGAACGAGTCCGAGCGTCTGTATTCGCTTGTCGAGGATCTTTTGGACTTCTCGCGTATGCAAAACGGCAGAATGTCGCTTCGAATGCAGAAGATAGATATTTTAGCCGAGCTTGACGATGCCGTCTATGTCCTGAGGGACAGGGCTTCGCGCGAGGGGCTTGAAATTTTTTACAGTGCGCCCGACTACCCCGCACCGGCACAGGGCGACCCGGACAGAATAAAGCAGGTCTTTGTAAATATTATAGATAACGCAATAAAGTACACGGAGCCGGGCGGCAGAATAGCCATTGTCGCGGCGCTGAGTACGAAAGAAATAAAAATAAGCGTGGCGGACACCGGCTGCGGAATTTCGGCAGAGGATCTGCCCCATGTAAAAGAAAAGTTTTATAAAGCGAACAAATCCGTAAAGGGCTCGGGCATCGGACTTGCCGTTTGCGACGAAATAGTATCGATGCACCACGGCAAACTTGAAGTGGTGAGTGTCCTCGGCGAGGGTACTACGGTTATAGTAACTCTGCCCGTAACAGCCGTTAACCTCTCGGGCGGAAAGGAAAATCAATGAGCAAAAAAGAAAAAAATAAGAACAGCGAAGCAATACGCAAGACCTCTGTCGGAGGGCAGGCGCTTATTGAGGGCGTCATGATGAACGGCCCCAGGGGCGCGGCTATCTCCGTCAGGAAAACAAACGGAGAAATAGTGACCGAGTCTTTCCCCTTGAAGCACGCACGCGACAAGGTGAAAGTTCTCGGGCTGCCTTTTATCAGAGGTATTGTGAATTTTATAGAATCAATGATTGTGGGCTACAAATCGCTCATGCGTTCGGCGGAGCTTTCGGGCGAGCTTGAAGAAGAAAACGATCCAGAAAAAATGAGCAGGCTCGATAAATGGCTCAATGACCATATGGGTCCCAAAATGTTTGCCGTTCTTTCAGGCATAGCGTCCGTTTTTGCGGTCGTTATCGGAGTGGGGCTGTTTGTGTTCCTGCCGACATATTTAGTGGATATCGTGGATAAATACTGTTTTCAGGATTCACTTACAAGATTCCATGCTCTGTTTGAGGGGCTTATCCGCGCGGTGATAATAGTTGTTTATATGTTTGCCGTTTCGCAGATAAAGGATATCCGCCGCGTATTTATGTACCACGGAGCGGAGCATAAAACTATATTCTGCTACGAAAAAGGACTCGATCTCACGGTTGAAAACGCGCAGTCCTGCCGCCGTTTCCACCCCAGGTGCGGCACGAGCTTCATTTTTATCGTGCTTATAACGAGCATAATCGTTTCTTCGATAGTATCAATTATTTTCCCCGAGCTTGCGGATTCGAAGAACCGCATTCTGTGGATACTCGTAAAGCTGATACTTGTTTTACCCGTTGTTACCGGTATAAGCTACGAGCTGATAAAGTATGCCGGCAGACACGATAATATTCTTACTAAGATTTTTTCCGCGCCCGGGCTTTGGATGCAGCGCATTACCACAAAAGAGCCGGACGACAGCATGATAGAGGTGGCGATTGCCTCAGTAAAAGCCGTAATTACCGACAACCCGGAGGACGATACGCTTGAATAATTCCGTACGGGAGATGTGTGAGTACGGCACGGAAATTCTGCTTCGCGCCGGTATTGATAACGCACGAAACGAAGCTGCCGAAATGTGCATGAGCGTACTGAAAATCGACAGAACCGCATTGCTGCTTTATCCCGACCGACCCGTGTCCGCCGAACAGAACGAGTTGTTTTCTTCAATGCTCTCACGCAGAATATCGGGTGAGCCGCTGCAATATGTACTCGGAGAATGGAGCTTTTTCGGACGGCGGTTTTCAGTCGGCGAGGGCGTGCTTATTCCCCGTCCCGAAACCGAGCAGCTTGTTGATATCTGTATAGGAAAAATAAAGCAAAGCGGCGCAAAATTCGTGTTTGACCTGTGTGCAGGCTCCGGATGTATTGGGATAACCGTTGCTGCCGAATGCCCCGATACGGAAGTTTATCTTTTCGAATTGTACGACGGCGCTTTCGAATATCTCAAAAAAAACGCCGCCGCATACAAAAACACCAAAACACATCTTGTGAAATGCGACATCCTCAAAGGCATTCCCGAGGGGCTGCCGTTTCCCGATGTGATAATATCCAATCCGCCGTACATTCCGGCAGGCGAAATAGCCGGGCTGCAAAAGGAAGTCCTGCGCGAGCCCTCCTCTGCTCTTGACGGCGGCGAAAACGGACTCGATTTTTATTTCGCGATCGCCGAAAAATGGATTCCTCTTATTTCGGCAGGCGGCTTTGCGGCAGTCGAATGCGGCGAAGAGCAGGCGGAACGGATAGCCGATGTGTTTTCCGCATACGGCACGGGAAAACCTGTTTCCGATTTTTACGGAGCGCAAAGATTTGTAATTCTTGACAAATTCCCCGGCACGCCGGGACAGTAAAAAAAACACCCAAGAAAAGGAGAAAACAACATGATAAGTACGCTTTTGGAATTTTTGTCCGGCAAAGCCGATACCGCTACAATAGTGATAAACATTTGTGTGCTTGCGTTTGTCGTAATTTGCTGCCTTCCCGTTCACGAAAGTGCTCATGCGTGGATGGCTGATAAGCTCGGCGACTCCACAGGACGGCTGCAAGGCAGAATCTCACTCAATCCTGCCGCGCATTTCGATTTGATAGGAACGCTGATGCTCGTATTTCTGGGCTTTGGCTACGCAAAACCCGTTCCCGTTAACATTCATAATTTTCCCCCGAAGAAACAAAAACTGTACTTCGGACTGACGGCGGTTGCCGGTCCGATTTCGAACATACTGCTCTCAATCCTGTTTCTTCTGCTGAAAAATATCGTTATTGTGGTGTATGCGAAAGCACCCATGCCGCAAAACGTTGCGCAGGCAGCCTGTATGTTCTTCAATTATGCAGCCATCGTCAATGTTTCTTTGGCGGTGTTCAACCTGATACCCATTCCGCCCCTTGACGGCTCGCGTGTTCTTACGGCAGTACTCCCGGACAGAATATACTACAAATTATTGCAATACGAGCGCTACTCCATGATCGCGCTTTTCGTGCTGATATTTATTTTTGACCGCATAGGTTTTTCGCCCGTGTCGCTCCTCTCCGGCGTGATTTACAGTGCTATCGATTTTGTCTGCACTCTGCCGTTCCCGATGCTGCGCTGAGTTCTTCGGAGAAAAACAAATGGAAGCAATAAAGTACAAGATAGAAGTTTTTGAAGGTCCGATGGATCTTCTGCTTCATCTGATAACAAAACACAAACTGAACATATACGATATTCCGATCGTTGAACTCGTGGAGCAGTATTCCGCCTACATAAAGCAGATGCAGGAGGCGGATATGGAGGTTGCAAGCGAATTTCTCGAAACCGCCGCAAGGCTCGTTCACATAAAAAGTCTGTCGCTTCTGCCCGTCTACGAGGAAGCGGAGGTGCTGAAAAGAGAGCTGAGCGGCGAGCTTATCGAATACGCCGAATGTAAACGCGTAGCCGAGAGTCTGTCGCACAGGACGGGCGGCTTCGATTCCATTCCGCGCCCGCAGACGAAAACAGAGGGCGAAAGCACCTATACCCGTATCCACGACCCGTTGGAGCTGCTCGGCGCGTATATGCGCGTGGTGGGAAAGCGTCTTAAAATGATTCCGCCGCCCATTGATATTTTTAAGCCGATAGTGGCAAAAAAAATAGTGTCCGTTTCGGCGAAAATAAAATTGGTGTGTCAACTGCTTTCGAAATCCGGGAAAAAGACGCTCCGTGATATTTTTCGCTCCTCCGAGAGCCGTTCGGATATGGTGGCAGCGTTTCTCGCTGTTTTGGAGCTTGCAAAAACGAAGCATATAAGAATAGACGGCGACGGAGATAAAATGACGGCAACGCTTATAAAAATGCCCGAGGGAGAACTTGATTTTGACTGACGATAATACATACAGCCTTAAAAACGCGGCGGAGGCGATAATATTCGCGTCCGGTGAACCGGTGGAGCGTGCAAGACTTATCGACGCGCTCGGCTGCTCGCCCGAAAAGCTCGACGCGGCGTTAAAAGAGCTTCAAAAAGAATATGACGAACGCGGCAGTGCGGTAGAGCTTTTGCTGCTCGGTTCAAAGGCGCAGTTTGCGACCCGTCCGCAGTATGCCGAAGCGGTACGCACGGTGCTCGATATGAAGCGCAATCAGCCGCTTTCCTCCGCTGCGTTCGAGGTTCTCGCCGTTGTTGCGTACAACCAGCCAGTCACGCGCGCATTCATAGAACAGGTTCGCGGAGTGGATTGCGGCGGTGTTATCAACACTTTATGCCAAAGAAATCTCATAGAAGAATGCGGAAGGCTTGACTTACCGGGCAGACCTTTGATATACTGTACTACAACGGATTTTTTGAAATGTTTCTGTATGTCCACTCTTGCCGAATTGCCGGAGATACCCGACACAAAGGCGGCAGCGGCGGCGCTCGAAAATATCAGGAGCGACAACGCAGGCATAGACGGACAAATCTCAATTTTCTGACAAGCGGGGTGACGGCTTTTTGATAGTATTAAAGATTATAGGCTGGGTGCTTCTCGGTCTGCTTGCCTTAATAATTGCCGTGCTTTGCATTAAGGTAGTCGTTTCGGTGGAATACTCCGAAAAGAGAACAGAGGTATTTGTAAAATGGCTCTTTTTGAAGATTCCGCTCTATCCGGCAAAGAAAAAGGAAGCCGCGACCGGCGAAGAAAGCAAAACCGAGGAAAAACCGACGGAAGCCGCCAAAAAGCAAAGCTCCGCAGGGCCTTTAAAGCTTTTGTACGAAGCGGAGGGCATTGACGGACTCATTGAAATTGTCAAGCGCGTTTTCTCCTATCTCGGAACATTTTTCGGCGGCTTGTTCAGGGCGTTTATTATCGAAGATTTTCAGCTGGATGTATGCTGCGCGAAAAAAGACGCGGCTGCAACGGCGATATACTACGGCGAAGTAAGCGCCGCATTGTTCCCCATGCTCGGTGCGATAGCGTCCGGATGCACAATGAAAAACTACGATATAAACATATATCCCGATTTTCTCGCCCGGTACAGTGAAGCCTCGTTTTATCTGCGGCTTCATGTCGTCCCGATCCGTCTTGTAGGTATTACTCTCGCCCTCGTGTTTAAGCTCCTTTTCAAGGTGCTTGTCGGGCTTGTAATAAAAATATCCCGCACGAAAAACGGTTCACCCGAAGTGCAGCAAAACAAAGAAAGCAATACAAAAAACAATAATAAAACGAAAGAGTGAAGTTACAAATGAGTGAAAAAACAGCATCAGGAATTCTCTCTACAACAATCGAAAAGGTTCGTCAGCTCGTTGATGTCAGCACAATCGTCGGCGAACCGATGAAACTCAGCGAGAATATCACCGTTATTCCGGTTTCCAAGGTCACATACGGCTTTGCTTCCGGCGGCTCCGATTTCCCGTCAAAGAACAACAAAGAGCTTTTCGGCGGTGCAGGCGGCGCAGGCATTACGATAAATCCCGTTGCTTTCCTTGTTCTCAAAGACGGCGAAGTTACACTTAAACACATTACATCGAACGACAACGCTGCCGAGCGTCTTGTCAATATGGTTCCCGATGTTATCGACAAGATTTCCGGAACCGTTTCGAAGATCAAAAACGATAAACCCGGTTCTGCGGAGTAATCCCGGCGTGCCGGTATCGACAATATAAGGAACAGATAAAGGTTGAGGGCAAAAAAAGGAAAAACGCCGTCAGCCTTTATGGTGCTACAAAAAAGACAGTATGAATGAAACAGTAAGATTACAAAAATTTATTGCGGACTGCGGTGTTGCTTCGCGGCGTAAAGCGGAGGAATTCATTGCCGCCGGAAAAGTAAAAGTAAACGGTCACATCGCCGAAATCGGCGAAAAGGTCGACCCGAGGCACGACAGTGTTATATTCTGCGGCAAGAAGCTCACCCATGTGAGCGGCTCGTACAGATACATAATGCTCTATAAGCCGCGCGGCTATGTCACCACCATGAGCGACGAGCTTGACAGAAAATGTGTCGCCGAGCTTGTTGAGGATGTAGGTGCTCGCGTTTATCCCGTCGGTCGGCTCGACCGCGACTCGGAGGGGCTTTTGCTTTTGACGAATGACGGCAGATTTGCCAATTCCGTAACACACCCCTCGCATCACATTTCAAAATCGTACCGCGTGAGCGTGCGCCCCAGAATAACGGACGACCAGATAACGGTTCTCACCTCCTCAATGATGATAGACGGCCGCGAAACATACCCGGCAGATGTCCGTGTCGTGTCGGACGAGGACGACAAATCGGTGCTCGAAGTTATTCTTTACGAGGGCAGAAACCGTCAGATACGCCGTCTGTGCGAAGCAGCCGGACTCGAAACGGTAAGGCTCAAACGCACGGCGATAGGTCAGCTTACTCTCGGGCATCTCCGCCCCGGCGAATACAGGGAGCTTACAAAAGACGAAGTGTCGCTCCTCAAACGCCAGTCGGGACGGTATTGACGGCGGTATTCGGAGGTAAAATATAATGATAAGAAGTATGACCGGTTACGGCAGAGCGACAGGCTCTGCGGACGGCTTTACCGTTACGGTGGAGCTTAAAAGCGTAAATCACAGATATTTTGAGTTCACGGCAAAGGTTTACAGACAGTATTCCTTTTTGGAGGATAAGTTGAAAAACTTTTTCAAGGACTACATCTCGCGCGGCAAGGTGGAATGCTCCGTGCAGATAGAGTCCGACCGCGAGGATGACTGCGCCGTGCAGATAAACCACTCGCTTGCGGCAGGCTACATGGCGGCGCTCGACGAGCTTTGCGAAACATACCATCTGTCGATGGACAGAACGGTGGATATGCTTGCCTGTCACGACGATATTTTCGCCGTCAGAAAAAATCCGGCGGATGAGGACGCGGTGTGGGCTGTCGTAAAAAGCGTTGCCCTCGAAGCGGTAAAATCATTCACCGAAATGCGCGAAATCGAAGGCAAAAAGCTGAAAGAGGATGTCCTCTCAAAGGCAGATGCCATCATTAAAAATGTCGAATTCATCGAATCGCGTTCTCCCGAAACGGTGAAAGAATACAACGAAAAGCTCAAAGCGAGAATCGCGGAGCTTATCGGCGACACGCAGGTGGACGAACAGCGGCTTTTGACGGAAGCGGCGGTTTTTGCCGACAAAGTTGCAGTGGATGAGGAAACCGTCCGTCTGAGAAGCCACATAGACCAGCTTCACACGCTTTTCGAAGCAACGGAGCCTGTCGGCAGAAAGCTCGATTTCCTCGTTCAGGAGATTAACCGTGAGGCTAACACCGTCGGCTCGAAGGCGTCCGATATTGAGATCGCTCGCCGTGTTATCGACATAAAGGCTCAGGTTGAAAAAATCCGTGAGCAGATACAGAACATCGAATAAATTACCGAAAACGGAGAAGTGGAATGAAGCTAATAAACATCGGCTTCGGCAACCTCGTAAACGCCGACAGAGTAGTGGCTGTCGTCAGCCCCGATTCGGCACCGGTTCGCCGTATGATACAAAACGCAAAGGATTCCGGTCGTCTTATCGATGTCACACAGGGCAGAAAAACGCTTTCGGTGGTTTTTACGGACAGTGAGCACATCATTTTGTCTTACCTCAAAGCCGACAGAATAGTTAAGCGCTTTGAGGGTGCCGACGGCGAAGAAACAGACGGAGAATAAATTATGGGTGAAAAGAAAAGAAATGTTTTTGTTATTTCGGGGCCTTCCGGCTGCGGCAAAAACACCGTTTATGACGAGCTTAAAAAGCGTTATCCCGATATAGCGCAGACCGTTTCGGCTACAACGCGTGAAAAAAGAGCCGGCGAAACGGACGGCGTTGACTACTATTTTATCTCGAAAGAGGAGTTTCTCAAAAGGGTAGATAACGGCGAGTTTGCCGAGTATGTCTGCTACGGCGGTAACTATTACGGCACACTCAACAGCGAGATAAAACGGCTTTCTGACGAAGGAAAAACAGTTGTTCTTATCATTGAAGTAAACGGAGCCGAGAATGTAAAAAAGATGCTGCCCGATGCGGTATCGGTGTTTATTCTGCCCCCCTCGTTCGAGGAACTCAAAAGGCGTATTATCGGCAGAGGCACAAACTCCGCCGAGGATATAGAAAAACGCTTAGAAATTGCACAAAGCGAAATGCGCTGCAAGGACAAATACGACTACTGCGTAGTGAATGACGATCTTGAAGCGTGTGTTAACAGTATAAGTGAAATTATTAAAGGAGCTGTACAAAAATGATTAACATTGACCTTAAACCCCTTCTTAAAGGCGATATAAGCAGATACGCGCTTGTTGTCGCCGTTTCAAAGCGTTCGAGAGAGATCACCGACAAAGCGAACGAAGAAAAAGAGATTCTTACCGAAAAACCCGTCAGCCTTGCCGTGAGGGATTTTCTTGACGGCGAATGTGCCGTTGACACCTCTGCGGTATCGACAAACGAGCAATAAAAAGAAGTGTCGGACGGCGAAAGAAGGATCGCGGCATTAGTCGCGGTCGAAAAATGCTCATACAGCTTTGACGGTGAGTTTTCTTATCTTATTCCCGACGGAGTCGATGTGAACGACCTTGCCGGTAAGCGCGTGCTTGTCCCGTTCGGACGGGCGGATGCGGCGCGGCTCGGAGTCGTTTTGGGTGTACGGGAACATGACATAGAAACGGATTTGCAGCTTAAAAGCATCATTTCCGTTTTGGACGACTCGCCCCTTTTGGGTGAGGAGCAGCTGAAAATGATACCGTGGCTTGCCGAGCAGACCTTTTCGCCGCTCTTTGCCTGTGCAAAGGTTATGCTTCCGGCAGGTGCGAGTGCCTGTGTGGAACGCGTTTGGAGTCTGTCCTGCAATGACGCTCAGCTCTTTTCGACCGAGGATGAAAAACGCATTGCACAGCTTCTTTCAACCGCCGTGTCGCCTGTAAAGGAGAGCGCTCTTCTGAAAAAGCTCGGTATGCCGGGCGGCGTGTCACTTCTCCGCAAAATGGAGAAAAAGGGACTTGTGTCCTCGGCAGGCGGTGCTTTCGAGCGCGTGCGCGAGCTTACCTCACGCATGGTCACTCTCGGTGAAAACGCGGAAAACGCGAAGCTCACCGAGAAACAGCGCGCCGTCGTTTCTTTTCTCGCGGACGCACAAAGCGCGACTCTGAAAGACATTTGCTACTTTACGGGCGTGAGCGAGGCGGTAGTGCGCAATCTCATAACAAAAGATGTGCTGCGGTCGTTTGATGTTGAAAAGCGCCGTGTCCCGAAATCGTATTTCGAGGAAAAAAAAGGGCGTTTTTCACTGTCCGACGAACAAAAAGCGGCATACGAAAAGCTTCTCGGCGTGTATAGCGAAGGCGCAGGAGGCACCGCACTTTTGTACGGCGTTACCGGCAGCGGAAAAACCGGAGTTTATACGGAGCTTATAGAACGCGTCGTGTCCGACGGGCGCGGCGTCATAGTTCTTGTCCCCGAAATATCGCTTACTCCCCAGTGTGCTGCGCTGTTTTCTGCGCGGTTCGGGAAAAAGACGGCACTGCTTCACAGCGGGATGTCGGTCGGTGAGAGGTTTGACGAGTGGAGACGCATCAAAAACGGGGAAGCGAGTGTCGTTGTCGGCACGCGCAGCGCGGTTTTTGCCCCCGTAAAAAACCTCGGTCTTATAGTTATCGACGAGGAGCAGGAGCATACATATAAATCCGAAACATCTCCGCGCTACAATGCGAAGGAGGTGGCGCATTTCAGGTGCGTATACAACAAGGCGGCCCTTGTTCTCGCGTCCGCCACTCCCTCGGTGGAGTCGTTTGCGCGTGCGAAAGCCGGTAAGTATGTCCTGTGTGAGCTTACAAAGCGCTACGGCAGCGCCGAGTTGCCCGTTGTTAAAACGGTCGATATGACAGATAAATCACTTTTGATGAATTATATGTCGCTGTCGCAGCCGCTTATCGACGAAATCAAAGAAAACTGCAAAAAAGGCGAGCAATCCATAATACTTGTAAACCGCCGCGGTTATAATACTTTTGTCGTTTGCCGTGAGTGTAAACGGGTCGTTACCTGCCCCAATTGCAGCATTTCCATGACATATCACTCCGCAAACAACAGGCTGATGTGCCACTACTGCGGCTATTCCGCTCCGTTCGGGACGGTCTGCCCCGTGTGCGGCGCGCAGAATATAAGATATTCAGGCTTCGGAACGCAGAAGATCCAGCAGGAGCTGCAATCGCTTTTCCCCGATAAAAAAATACTGCGCATGGACGCGGATACAACAACGGCGAAAAATGCGCACGACATTGCTCTCGGCGCATTTGCCGACGGCGAATACGATATTCTCATCGGCACGCAGATGGTTGCAAAAGGACTCGATTTTCCGAATGTAACGCTCGTGGGAATAGCTTCCGTTGACGGCGAATTGTTCGGCGACGATTTCAGAAGCTCCGAGCGCGTTTTCGACCTCATTACGCAGGTCGTGGGCAGGGCAGGCAGAGGAAATCTGAAAGGCAGAGCCGTCATTCAGACGGTGTCGCCCGAAAACGACATTATCTCGCTTGCCTCCAAACAGGACTACGGCGCATATTTCGACCGTGAGATAATGCTCCGTAAGGTCATGATATATCCGCCGTATTGCGATATCTGCGTTGTGTCTTTTTCCTCTGCCGACGAAAAAAAGTGTGCGCGCTGCGCCGACGATTTTCTCAGAATGCTCGTCACCTCGGCGGACGGCGAAACGGGCGTTAAAATGGTGGTTTTGGGACCCATGGTCCCGAAGGTGGAGCGCATAGGCGGAAAATACCGCAGGCGAATTATTATAAAAACGAAAAATACGGCACCGTTTAGGGCAGTCGTTTCCGACGCATTGAAGGACGCCGCTTCCGATAAAAATAACAGAGGTGTGACCGTGTATGCGGATATGAATCCCGAAAGCACGGACTGAAACGGAGGAAATAATATGGCTTTAAGAAAAATAAGGATAAATGACGACCCCATTCTGCGTAAAAAGAGCAGACCCGTCGAGGAATTTGACGACCGTCTTTTTACGCTTCTCGACGATATGCGCGAAACGCTTGCAAAATCGGACGGCATAGGTCTTGCCGCCGTTCAGGTCGGCGTACTCAGACGCGTGGTAGTTATCGACCTCGGCGACGGAGTTAAGGAGCTTATCAATCCCTCTATCGTGGAAAGCTCCGGCGAGCAGCGCGAGAGCGAGGGCTGCCTTTCTCTGCCGAAAAAGTACGGCATTACGCTTCGCCCGAAGAATGTTACCGTGCGCGCACAGAACCGCAACGGCGTGTGGTGTCTTTACAAGGGCACCGACCTTGCTGCGAGGTGCTTCTGCCACGAGATAGATCATCTTGACGGCAAGCTCTACACGGATGTGCTTGCTCCCGGCGAAAAGGTCTACATAGCAAGCGACGAATAAACTAAGGGGGAACGCCGAATGTATAAAGTGATATTTATGGGTACGCCGGATTTTGCGGTTTCAGCCCTCAAATGCCTTATCGACAGCCCCGATTACGAGGTCTGCCTTGCCGTCAGTCAGCCCGATAAGCCTGTCGGCAGAAAGCAGATACTTGTCCCCACGCCCGTTAAACAGACGGCGCTTGAAAGCGGCGTTGAGGTCTATCAGCCTTCGTCGCTCAAAACGGATGAAGCGTACGAAAAGCTCTGCTCCTACGCTCCCGACTTTATTGTTGTTGCAGCCTACGGTAAAATTCTGCCGCAGCGCGTTCTGGATATCCCGAAGTACGGCTGCGTAAATCTTCACGGGTCGCTTCTGCCGAAATACCGAGGCTCCGCGCCCATTCAGAGGGCGGTTATAAACGGCGAAAAAGTAACGGGCATTACCACAATGCTCATGGATGCCGGCGTTGACACCGGCGATATGCTTTTGAAGCAGGAAACGGAGATAGGGGAGAACGAAACCGCAGGCGAACTGTTTGACCGGCTGGCTGCGATGTGTCCCGAAATACTTCTCAAAACTCTGTCCGGTATCGTAAACGGGACGGTTACACCCGTAAAACAGGACTCAACACAGGCGACTCTCGCCCCGATGCTCGATAAAAACGAAGCCGTTATAGACTGGAACCGTGACGCGGCATCTGTTCACAGCATGGTCTGCGGTATGGACCCGTGGCCTGTCGCCCGCACTTCTTTTTGCGGCAAGCTCCTTAAAATTTACGGCGCTGTTGCCGTCGGCGGCAGCCTTGCAAACGGTGAACCCGGGACAGCATCCGTAAAAAACGGCGAAATTTTTGTAAGGTGCGGTTTAGGTACGGCTGTTAAACTTACGGATGTACAGCTCGAAGGGGCAAAGAGAATGTCCGCTGCCGATTTCCTGCGCGGTCATGCCAATGCGGACGGCACCGTACTCGGACAGTAATTACCGGCAGACGATCACCGAAGAGGCGGAAAAGCCGAAAGCATAAAAGTGTAACTGCCTTGTTTTTGTTATCTTGCGGTTGAAGCGTCGGCGCTGCGGGATATACTGCCTGCGGTCGGTCTTACTTCAACGGCAGTAAAGTTGCCGCTTTCGGATATCCGGCGCGGCTTGTAAGCAGAAGCAGCGTTTTTGTTGTTCTTTTCTTCTTTTGACTGTCGGAATTTTTGATATTTTTCACTCAAACGGCACTGACCGTTTACTGAAAAAGGAGGTTTTTCAAATGCCGGGAGGATACGGTTATTTTTACGGAAGCAACAGCACATTTCTCTATATCGTGCTTGTTATTCCGGCGTTTATTCTTTCGATAATTGCACAGGCGGCGGTAAAAAGGGCGTTCAACACCTTTTCCGGCGTGTACAGTAAAAGCGGATATTCCGGTGCGCAGGCAGCAGAAGCCGTTTTGCGCTATTACAATATAACAAATGTAAAGATCGAGATGTGTTCGGGGAAGCTCTCCGACCACTACGACCCACGCACCAATGTAATTCGGCTTTCGGAGGCTGTCTATTCCTCGACCTCCATTGCCGCCATCGGCGTTGCCTGTCACGAGGCGGGTCATGCGGCTCAGTATGCAAACAGCTATCTGCCGATAAAAATCAGAAATGCGATTCTGCCCGTCTGCCGGATAGGCTCTTATGCAGGCATTCCGCTTGCCGTTCTCGGACTTGTTTTTTCAATTCAGCCGCTTGTTTCGATAGGGCTTTTCCTCTATGCGTTTATAATGCTCTTTCAGCTGGCAACGCTCCCCGTGGAGCTTAACGCAAGCCGCAGAGCGCTGAGCGTTATAGAGGAAACCGGGCTTCTTCGTGACGAGCGGGAATTAAACGGTGCAAAAAAGGTGCTTCGCGCCGCCGCGTCTACCTATGTTGCGGCTCTCGCCGTATCGCTTGCAAACCTTTTGCGGCTCATCGTGATGTTTAATAACAGACGCAGGAGATAGTATTGTATGAAGTCTGCCCGTGAAACCGCTGCCGATATTCTTGTTTCTGTCGAAAAAGACGGGGCGTATTCCTCAACCGCGCTTGTTCAGGCTCTTAAAAAGAGCGGGCTTTCGGACGAGCGCGACAAAAATCTTGTATCTTCACTCGTTTACAGCGCGACAGAGCATAAAACGGCGGTCGACGCGCTTCTTGCGTCCTTTCTGACAAAGCCGCTTTCAAAGCTGCCCCCGTTTGTACTCGCCCTTATGCGTACGGGCGCGGTGCAGATAATGTATTTCGATAAAATTCCCGTAAGCGCCGCCGTCAACGAGAGCGTGAAGCTTGCGAAAAAACGCGGCTTTGCCTATGCCGCCGGTATGATAAATGCCGTTTTAAGGCGAGTCGCCGCACATAGCGAAGCCGAAAAAAACGAAGCTCACGACATGACGCTGTCGGAAAAATACTCGTTTCCGGAACAGCTCACTTCTCTTTTTGCAGATAAGTTCGGCGAGGAGGAAACCGAGCGTATTTTTAAGGCGTTCGAGGGCAGACGACCCGTATTTATAAGGATTAACACGCTTAAAACAACTCAAAAAGAGCTTATTGATGTTCTTAAAGGAGAGGGCGTTTCGGTCGGAACGACGGAGCTTGAAAACTGCCTTGAAATCTCGGGCTTCGGTGATATAACCGCTCTCGGGAGCTTCGAAAACGGGCTGTTCCATGTTCAGGATATGTCGTCGCAGCTGTGCGCGGCAGTGCTGAATGCGGCACCGGGCGAAACAGTCATTGACTGCTGTGCCGCCCCCGGCGGAAAATCCTTTACAACAGCAGAATATATGCAGAATAAAGGCGTTCTTATTTCGTGCGACATACATGAGCATAAAACGCGCCTTATCGAAAAATCAGCCGCGCGGCTCGGCATAACCTGTATAAGAACGGTGTGCGCCGACGCTTCGCTCCTGCCCGAACCGCCCATGAGTGCGGACAGGGTGCTGTGCGATGTGCCGTGCTCGGGCTTCGGCGTTATAGGCAGAAAGCCCGAAATCAAATATAAATCGCTCGATGATATCTCGTCGCTTCCCGGTATCCAAAGTGCGATACTCGAAAGGGGAGCAAGCCTTGTGAAAAAAGGCGGCAGGCTCGTCTATTCCACCTGTACACTCAACGATGCCGAAAACGGCGAAGTCTGCGAAGCGTTTTTAGCCGCCCACCCGGAATTCTCGCTGTGTACGGACGGGCTTTACGGAGAAAAAGCATCCGCCGACGGTTTTATCACCGTAGTGCCGACCGAAAACGGCGGCGACGGATTTTTTATAGCAGCATTTGAACGGAGCAACGCATGAAAAAAGATATTCGCTCATTTACATACGAAGAACTCGAAAACGAGATGAAGACACTGGGCTTGCCGCGCTTTCGCACCGGTCAGATATACCGCTGGCTCCATATTTCGCTCGTTTCGTCCTTTGACGAGATGACCGACCTGCCGAAAGCACTGCGCGCGCAGCTGGATGACAATTTTGTAATATTCGGCTGTACTATTGAAATGAAGCTCGTTTCGGAGTATGATGGTACGGTAAAGTATCTTTTCGCGCTGAATGACGGCGAAGTGATAGAAACGGTCCTCATGAAGTACAAATACGGCTACACGGTATGCGTGTCCTCTCAGGTTGGCTGCCGTATGGGCTGTCGGTTCTGCGCCTCCACTCTCGGCGGCGTTGTAAGGAGTCTCTTGCCGAGTGAAATTCTCGGGCAGGTATATGCCGTTGAGCGCGATAATGATATAAGAGTTTCGCATATAGTTATGATGGGGATGGGCGAACCGCTCGATAATTTCGAAAATGTCAAGCGCTTTCTGAGTCTTATAACGGACGAAAAAGGGCAGAACATCAGTATGCGCCACATATCGCTTTCCACCTGCGGAATAGTTCCCAAAATATACGAGCTTATGGAGATGAATTTGCAGCTTACTCTTTCCGTGTCGCTGCACGCGCCGAACGACGAGATACGCTCGTCCATGATGCCCGTCAATAACGCATATAACATAGAAAAACTTCTTGAAGCCTGCCGCAAATACGCAAAAACGACTTCGCGGCGCATATCCTTCGAATATGCTCTCGTCAGAGGTGTCAACGACTCACCGGAATGTGCGGCGGAGCTTGCTTCAAGGCTCGGCAGAATGCTCTGCCATGTCAATCTTATCCCGGTCAATGAGGTTAAGGAAACACATTGCCGTGAAAGTTACCCGGAAACAGTAAAAAAATTCGCAGAGGTTCTTTTGTCAAAGGGGATACCCGTTACCGTTCGACGGAAGCTCGGCGCTGATATAAATGCCGCCTGCGGTCAGCTCCGGAGGAGCCGCACCGCAAATAAATCGGCAACAGGAGAACAAAATTGATTTATTCTTGTGTTACGGACAGGGGCAGAAAGCGCCCCGTGAACGAGGACGCCTGCTATGTCTGCAAGCCGGACGACAACTCGTGCGTCGCCGTTGTTTGCGACGGCATGGGCGGCGAGAATGCGGGCGAGGTCGCTTCGGGACTTGCCGTTAAGATAATCTCGGAGCGTATCAATAACGGCTGGCGAAAGGATATGCCTTTTTCGTCCGTCCGTGCGCTGTTCGAATCCGCAATAAGCGCGGCGAATGCCGTTATCGGCAGCGAAGCCGAAAAAAACATCAGCTGTAAAGGAATGGGTACAACTGTGGTAGCCGCCGCCGTAATCGGCAGCGAAGCCGTGATTGCCCACGCAGGCGACAGCCGGTGCTATGTTTTTGACGGTAAGCTGCGCCGCGTAACAAAGGATCATTCGTTCGTTCAGGAGCTTGTCGACGCCGGGCGGCTTTCCGAGGAGGAGGCTGCCGGTCATCCGAAACGAAACTATATAACGCGTGCGCTCGGTATTAACGACACTATTGATGTCGACTACGATATATTAACACTTCAACCCGGAGAGCTTCTGCTGCTGTGTTCCGACGGACTGTATAATTTCGTCGGCAACGATGAGGCGGAGGAGATACTCCGCAGCTTCCCGATAAAAGACGCTGCTGAGAGGCTTGCAGCCGCTGCCAACAAAAACGGCGGCGGAGATAATATTACAGCCGTTGTTATTTCACCGGCGCAAGGAGAATGATTATGACAGATAAATATGCCGGAAAAATTCTCGGAGAAAGATACGAAATACGCGAAATTCTCGGTATCGGCGGAATGGCTTATGTCTATAAGGCATACGACCGCATCGACGACAGAATAGTAGCAATAAAAATACTCAAAGACGAATTTCTCGCAAACGAGGAGTTCCGCCTTCGTTTTAAAAACGAAGCAAAGGTGATAGCTCTGCTGTCCCACCCGAACATAGTTAAGGTCTACGATGTCTGCCTGAGTGAAGACCTGCAATACATCGTTATGGAATATGTTGAGGGCATTACTCTCAAAGAGTATATCGAGCGTCAAAAGATAGTTGACTGGAAGGAAGCGCTCCACTTCGTTATCCAGATACTTAAAGCGCTTCAACACGCCCACGACAAGGGAATAATCCACCGCGACATCAAGCCGCAGAATATTCTCCTTCTCCCCAACGCCGGAATCAAGGTCACGGATTTCGGCATAGCCTGTTTTTCCCGTAATGACGCGCGTTCTATCCGTGAGAACTGTGCGATAGGCTCCGTTCACTATGTCAGCCCCGAGCAGGTGCGCGGCGAACAGACCGATGCACGAAGCGACCTGTATTCCGTGGGGGTTGTCCTTTATGAAATGCTCACGGGCAAGCTCCCGTTTGACTCGGAATGCGATGAATCGGTCGCCGAGATGCAGGTTCGTCAGGATGCCCCGAGCCTTCGAAGCATAAATCCTTCCATCCCGCTCGGTCTTGAACAGATAACGCTCAAAGCCATGCAGAAGGATCCTGCCGACAGATATCAGTCCGCGGCTGAATTTCTGCTCGATCTCGATGAATTCAAGAAGAATCCGCTCGTTGATTTCGAGTATTCGTATTTCACGGATAAAAACCCCACAAAGTACATCGACCCTGCCGCACCGGTTGTCAAAACGGACGCTCCCGTAAGGATAGTTGAAGAAGAAAGCGAATATACCGACGGCGAGGAGGAAGAGGACGAGGAGGACGACGATTCCGACGGCGAGAGAAACATGACTTTGCCGATACTCATAGGCGTTGCCATTTCACTGGTGATTATTGTCGGAATAATCATGCTCGTTGCATTCGCCGACCCGATAAAATCGTTCTTCAAGGGCAACGACGGCAATACCTCCGATGCGTCGCAGAGCGATGAGGGCAGCTTCTGGTCGAAGCTCGATTTCTTCGGTATTTTCTCAAAAGACAAAATAGAGGTGCCGAACCTTATAAATCTCACATTTGAAGAAGCAAAAGAAAAATACCCCGACTATATTCTCGAAGAACAGTTCATTTACAATAATACCTACGATGATGGTAAGATCTGCGACCAGTCCCCGAGCGCCGGAAAAAAGGTGTCGAAGGATACCGTTATAACTGTCAAAGTAGCTTCGCGCGGCGAGATGGTTCTGATAAAAGCCGTAAAAGGACTTAACTATATAGAAGCCGAAACGCTTTTGAAGTCCCTCGGGTTCAATGTCGTTCTCGTCCCGACTATTGACGACAAGGGCGAAGCGCAGAAGAATACCGTTATCAGCACCGACCCGAGCGAGAACACATATGCTCCCAACGGCTTTACCGTTAAGGTCTACTATGCTTCCGAAAGCGACGGCGTGGACTCCTCAAAGGTTCCGAATGTCGTCGGCGACCAGCTGAGCGTAGCAAGAGCCAAAATTCAGGCTGCCGGTCTGATAGTCGGTGCCGTCACATATGAGTCGAGCGCCGCATCTCTTAAAGATTATGTTATCGGTCAGAACCCCGAAAGCTACCGTGCCGTCAAGATGGGCGTTTATGTCAATCTCGTTGTCGGCAACGGCATTCCCGCATCCGCCACGGCTGATCTCAGCATCGCGCTTCCCGCTCTCGGCGAAAGCGCGAAGGGCAGTATAAAGCTCTATCTTAACGACAATGCGTATAATATCATTCCCGATGTAACGCTTGACGGCTCTCATCTTTCGCTGAGCTTTACCGGCTCCGGTGAGGACAACACATTTAAGATATATATAGACAACTCCCTTCTGTACAGCGGAAATATCGACTTCACGAAAGCTACGCCCGAGTTTAAGAATGTCACGGCGTATTCCTACAATTACAAGGCGAGCGTTCCCGATGTTATCGGAAAAACCGAGAGCGAAGCAAAACAGATACTCTCCGCGTCTTTCTTTGATAATGTTGCGGTCACTACCGAACACAGCGACACCGTTCCGGCAGGCTGCGTTATTTCGCAGACCCCCGTGAGCAGCCGCCTTACAAAATACTCGACCTCGATAACCGTTTCAATAGTTATCAGTCTTGGTCCTGACGGAAGCCTTGTTCCCTCCGAGCCTGTGACCTCCGTTGAGCCTGCGACCGGTACGCCCGCCACCGAACCGCCCGCAACGGAGCCTCATCCCGATGTCCCGCCTGCGACGGAACCGCAGCCGGAGCCTGCCACATAAGGGTAACCTGCATGGAGATAAACGGTACAATAATTCGTGCTTTGAGCGGCTTTTACTATGTTGAAGCCGAAGGCACGGTATATGAATGCAGAGCAAGAGGCGCTTTCCGCAAGGAGGGCGTTTCTCCGCTTGTCGGCGACAGCGTTACGATAGAAACGGACGGTGAAAAGGGAACGGTCGTTAGAATATGGGAGCGGAAGAACTATTTGCTTCGCCCCCCGGTCGCGAACCTCGACAGACTGTTTATCGTTTCGTCCGTAAAATCGCCCGAGCCGAACATTTTTGTAATAGATAAGATGTCGGTCTTTGCCGAAAAAAGCGGAATCGAACCCGTTATCGTATTTTCGAAATGCGAGCTTGACGACGCTCAGCTGCTTTGCGATATATACGAAAAATGCGGTTTTTCGACCGTGAAGTGTTCGTCTGTCACGGGTGAGGGGCTTGATAAGATCGCCGCGCTTATTTCCGGCTGCCGCTGTGCCTTCACCGGTAACTCGGGCGTCGGAAAATCGAGCCTTATAAACGCCCTTGTCCCCGATTTGTCGCTTGAAACAAACGGGATAAGCGAGAAGCTCGGCAGAGGACGGCACACAACGCGCAGCGTAAGTCTTTACAGCGCCTGCGGCGGTTATATTGCCGACACTCCCGGGTTTTCGTCGTTCGAGCAGTCGGCAAGTCCGCTGCTTGTGGAAAAAGAGGAGCTTGCCGAGCAGTTTCCGGAATTTCGCAGATTTATCACGGAATGCCGCTTTTATCCGTCCTGCTCTCATACGCGCGACAAGGGCTGCGCCGTTTGCGAAGCGGTCAAAAACGGAGAAATTCCGGTGTCAAGACACGAGAGTTATCTGCGTATGTACGAGGAAGTTAAAAACATAAAGGCATGGGATTGAATTTGTCCGAAAGATAAATTGAGATTGACTGAAAGCTTCGGATAAATATTGAATTTACATACAATTCCGTTCTGTTTTTTTTACGACGCTGCCGTTACGGGCGGCGTTTTTTTTTACGAAATATCGTGTAAGTGCCGGAGTCTGTGAAAAGTTATTGCCTGCCGGAGCTGCTTCTCGGTAACGCTTTCGGCACTTGTGCCGTATAATATAGTGAAACGCTCAGAGCAGGAGAAAACGGGGACGGCGGCAAAAAAAACTTTTTGCTTTTCTCTGAACGGCAAAATGTCCGTCTTTACACTAAACCGTGCCCGTTAAGGCGGCAAAAACCGTGTGTTTTGCACCCTACCGCGTACATATGCGCAGCACTGCCGTTCATATGTATTACTGCGACTAAATGAAAGGCCGGAGGTATTATGCGAAGAAAGTGTTCAGGAAAAGGAATATGCGTTATTTCGTTCGGCTTGGGGCTGTTTCTCGCCTATTGCTTTCCGAGCAAATTCATCATAGTCGCTCTTGCGGTGCTGTTGGTTTTTTCGGGGCTTCTCCTGTTGAGGACGAATGTTTAGGAGGTGCCTTATGCGAGTGGCGGTTTTCATGGCTCCCGGTTTCCTGCGTCCGCTGTTGAAGCTCTTTTGCCGCTGACCGGCAGAATTCAGCCGCAGAGTATTTGCGGGACAGATGCGGAGATAGACGAAGAAAAACAAAAAATACAGGCAGACCGTTGTTTTCGTCTGTCTGTATTTTTTTAGTGCCGTGTTACATAAATGACGAATTGTCACTTAAAACTTAGGGTAAAAGTCGACTTACTTCGAAGTGAAAAATATCGGGAATCGAAAAATTTCCGTAAATAGTCGATATCTGATTTTACTCCGTGTGCGCCGTTTTGTACTTCTCAGCCTGCAAGGAAAACATCTCCGCGTATTTGCCGCCGAGTGCCATCAGTTCATCGTGTGTGCCGCTTTCGATTATCTTTCCGTTTTCAAGCATCAGAATTCTGTCCGCGATTCGGGTTGTTGAAAGACGGTGCGAAATGAAAATAACCGTTTTGTCTTTCGCCTTGTCGGTTATCGTTCTGTTCAGCTCATATTCCGCCTCGGGATCGAGGTTCGCGGACGGCTCGTCAAGAATTATGTACGGACAGTTTTTGTAGAAGGCGCGCGCAACGGCGATCTTTTGCTGCTCGCCGCCGGAAAGCATTACGCCGTTTTCATCGAACTCGCGAAGCAAGACGGTGTCAAGTCCGTTCGGAAGCTCTTTATCGAATCCTGCGGCTTCAAGTGCAGCCAAAACGCGCTTTTCGTCATATTCCCGGGACAGTGCGACATTCGTTCCCAGTGACGCCGAGAATATTTTGAAGTCCTGAAATACTGCCGCAAACCTTTCTCTGTGAGATGAAAGCGTCATATTTCGTATGTCGTCGTTTCCGACGGTGATTTTTCCGTCCGTAACATCGTAAAGGCGCAGCAGCAGGTTTGTGAGTGTGGTTTTTCCGGCGCCGTTGTAGCCGACGAGCGCTATTTTCTCGTACGGTTTTATTTCAAACGAAATGCCGTCAACGCTGTTTTTATTCGAGCCTTTGTAAGAAAAAACGATGTTTTCGGCTTTTATCGTTTCGGGTGCGCCGCACTCGGCAGTTAGTTCGCCGTCCGTTACCGTCGGCTCGGTGCTTAAAAAACCGCGCATCTTTTCAACCATTTTCGAGCGCTCGGTGAGCATTGTAAGTCCGTAGCCGGTCAGATACGAAACTACGCCCGATATAACGGCAATTCCGTTAAAAACAGCTACAAAGTCGCCGGTCGAGAGCGTTTTTGTGACCGTAATTCTGTACCCGAGATACAAGCCCGACGCTGTCAGCAACAGCAGAATATTTGCAATAGCTGAATTGAGATAATTCAAGCCGCAGCTTTTTTTGTCGTAGGCAACGCGCATTTCGACGGCAGAGTCCTGCATTTCGGAGAACCGTTTGGTAAGCAGCGGCGAAATTTCGGAGGTTCGTATCTCGCCTGCGTACTCCGGCTGATAGAACAGACGGAAAAAGTAATCCGATTTTCTCCGTATTTCCGTTGTATCCCTTCTTTTATCCGCGAAAAGCAGACCTGTTTTCCGGCATAACGGGACGGATATTGCGGAGGAAACGAGAATAATTGCCAGTATGACGGGGTCGATTGAAACTATTATTCCCGAAATAAGGATAAGACTGACGATTTCTTCAATGTACTCGCGCCAGTATGTTCTGTTGATAAAATTGCGGACATTTTCGAAAGCAAGGACGAAATCGGAATAAAAATCCGGATCGTCGTATGCACCGAGGTCAATTTCGGCAGCCTTTTTGAACAGCATGGACTGTATTTTCAGCTCGAGCTTTTCCCGTTCGCGGTGAATGTACATCTCGTAAAAAACGGAATTTATAAGCTGGGAAATTATCATTACCGCCGCTATTGTTATCAGCCCGATAATGATTCTTTCGGTGCTTCCTTTTTCAACCTCGTCGATTATAAATTTTACGCCTATTACGGCGACAAGCCTTGACGGGATGCGTGACAGGATTGAAAGAATTATCTCGCCGAGTGTCAAAAGGGGAGAGGTCCTCACGAATATTTTGAACAGGAACCACAGGTTTGACAGTATACCGTGTTCGCCGTTTTTCTTTTGCTTCTTCATTCGCCTGTCACCTCCGCTTCGGAAGTGTAGTTGGACGCTTGCAGAGTAAATAACCTCGCGTATTCGCCGCCGAGAGCAATAAGCTCTTCGTGCGTTCCCTGTTCTTTGACCGTGCCGTTTTCAAAAAAGTATACCTTATCCGACAGTGACGCGCTCGAAAGACGGTGCGAAATGTATATAACGGTTTTGCCGTCGGTGCCCTTCATGAGATTTTCATACATTTTGTATTCCGCTATCGGGTCAAGCGCGGAGGAAGGCTCATCAAGAACGGCAATATCGAAATCCCTTGCAAACATCCTCGCGACTGCGAGCTTCTGCTGCTCGCCGCCCGAAAGCCCGACTCCGTTCTTGTCGAATTCTCGGGTCAGCACGGTGTCCTCTTTATTAGGGAGCTTCTCGGTAAAGCTGTCCGCGCCGCTGTTTTTCAGCGCGTATTTTACCGTTTCGCGGTCGGCTTCCGTTACTTTCTCACGGCAGAGAGTATTCTCGGCAATGGTGAGAGCGAATACCTTACAGTCCTGAAAAACGGTTGCTATCTTGTGTCGGTATTTTTCAAGGACGAACTGCTTTATGTTAACTCCGTTATACAGTATCTCTCCGCAGTCGGGGTCGTAAAATCTCAACAGCAGCTTGAAAAATGTGGATTTTCCTGCGCCGTTTCGTCCTACTATTGCGGTGACTTCGCCTTTCTTAAACAGGAGATTCAAAT
>JAEDGF010000072.1 GCA_016297645.1 Clostridiaceae bacterium | reverse complement strand
GCCACAACGGCTGCTTCAATATGTGCCACTACAAGGGCGTTCCCAACGATCAGGAGCTGAGCGACTCGCTCCACCTTGCTCGCTGCGCAGTCAACGCCGAGATGATGCAGTGGGACAAGCACTACATCAAAAAGACCAATTCCCCCAAGACCGTCCGCATTATCGGCGGCGGTATCGGCGGCATGGAAACGGCACGCGTTGCCGCCCTCAGAGGTCACACTCCCGTTATATATGAAAAGTCCGGCGTTCTCGGCGGAACCTTCATAGCAGCCTCAGCCGAGAGCTACAAGGGCAAGCTCCGCGACCTGCTCGAATGGTACAAGCACGAGATGACAAGACTCAATGTTGAGATTCACCTCAACACCGAGGTAAAGGATGTCACACAGTTCGGCTCCGACCCCGTTGTCATTGCCACCGGTTCGACCGCGCGTGTCCTTAAACGCGTTCCCGGTCACGAGAAGATGATCGAAGCCTGCGAATTCCTCCTCGGTAAAGAGGTAGGCGACAATGTCGCTGTTATCGGCGGCGGACTCACCGGCTGCGAGATAGCTTACGAGCTTGCGCTTCACGGTAAAAAGGTCAGCATCGTCGAGATGAAAGACGACCTTATAGCTCAGACGGGCGTATGCCTTGCAAACAGCTCTTACCTCAGAGAGTGGTTCGCATGGAAGAATGTCCCCGTTTACCTTGAAACGACCCTTAAAGAGGTCAAGGACGGCTCGATAATCTGCACCGACAAGTCGGGCAAGACCATCGAGATTCCCTGTGACTCCGTCATTTCCTCCGCAGGCTACATTCCCACTCCTCTCACAACGAAAGAGAAAAACAAGAATGTTGAACTTGTAGGCGACTGCCTTGCAATAGGCAACCTTAAAAGCGTTATCTGGCGCGCATACGAGGTCGCAATGAAGCTGTAAAACAGCCGACCCGCACCCGCCGAGCGCCGCTCCGAAAACCGGTGGCACTCGGAACAAAAGATAATAAATTATGCAGCCGCCGTTGCTTTCGCACGGCGGCTGTTTTCTTAAAAAAAACACACCGTGCTTTATCGGCGCGGCACAGCAAAGCAAAAAAGTTACTATAAAAATACAACACACAAAAAATGCCTATCCCTATGCCGTTATACGACACATAAAGTGACATATTGTAGGGGCGGGGCCCCTGCGCCGCCCGCGAGGGTGCTTCTCGCGGTAGCAGGATAGCCCAGAACGACCATTACAAATTGCAATGATTGAAATAGAACTTTGGAATTTAAAAGTGCTTTTGCGTTGATAAAAAAACATTTATACACTGATTTGGTTTTTATAAGCTGTCGCATTACTGTTGTTTATATCGGTCGACCGGTGTTACCGATTACGCACGCGCCGTCCCACGCGGGCGGCGCAGGGGCACCGCCCCTACAAATAGCTACATTTTGTTTGGAATTTCATTATTATAAGGTATAATGCTATCTGTACAAAAACCTAACAGCTATGATACCGTAAAAAGTTGGTAGCAAGAGTGAGCCGTCGTGAGCGCGTTTACAAGCGAACAGGCGAACCGAAGCGTGACTTTTTACGGAGGTGAGGAACAACGGAATGAGTAAGCGGCGAGGTTCACCGCAGCCGCAAACGATATGGAGTTTGTGACGAACCGGGGCACCGCCCCTACAATAGCTACATAATGTTTAACAATTCGTAATTATAAGGTGTCATGCTTTTTATCGAAAGTCTAACCGACTTTTTACGGGAATAAAAACACAACTCCTGAACTTAAAAACACAGGGTGCGGAAAACTTGGTTTTCCGCACCCTCGTTTCATGTTTTAACTTTTACGCTTTTACACCGCAGACTGTGCGGAATTACGGCTTTCGCGCATTTCGCGAAGGCGGCGCTCGATGTCGGCGCGGTATTCTTTTCCGTCCTTGATGAACGAAATAACTATAAGGAACAGCACCGCACCCACGACGGGACCGAGGCAGAACAGCGGCCACTGCCACTTTATGAACTTTTCGCTCTGCGCAAGTCCTGCGGCTTTTCTGCCGGAGTCATACCCGAGCGTTTTCAGCAGCACACCCTCGATAAGCGTCGTTGCGCCGTTTGTCATCTTCGATGTGAAATTCTGCATCGAGAACGAAATGCCCTCGGTGCGAAGTCCGGTTTTAATCTCGGTTTCGTCAATGGAGTCGGTCGTGAGCGAACGGTATGCGATATCCATAAGCGAACCGGGCAGATTGACGAGCGAAATAAGCAGCGTCATGATAATGAACTTCGCAAAGGTGTTGTAGCCGACAAAGAAGGTGATAACTCTGATACCGATGGCGGTGAACTGCGAGATATACAGTATCTTTTTCATTCCGCCTATCTTATCGGCTATCTTCGTTGCAAAAAATGTTGCGGCAGTGCCCGGAATACCTCCGAAAAGTCCGAATAAAAATTCGGCGGTCTGTCCGGTGATATTTATTTTTCCGACGGTGTAGCCGGTACAGTTTTCAAAGAAATATGCGTTCTGAACCTTGGGCGAAAGGCCGAGTGAGAAACGAGCAAGCGATATAAGCAGGAGCTTCGGATTGTGGCGAAGAACCGTTATGGACTGCAAAACGCTCTCGCTTTTCATTTCGTCCGCGGTTACCTGCTCGGGAATTCTTGCGGCGTTGAGTGAAAGCAGCTCGCCGCCGAGGCAGAACACGACAGCACAGGCAAAGAACACCTGTCCCTCCGAAAAGCCCGCGCCGAGGAGCATCGAACGCACCTGCTGGAAAAGTCCGGCGATAGCAGCACCGGCACCGGCACCGATGGACACCCACTGTGAAATTCTGGCGCGCTCCTCGGAATGGGGCGACGCAAGGGCTATCATACCCCACAAGCCGACATCCTGGAACGAGTAGAACAGATCCCACAAAAAGTAGAGAACAACGAGGTACGCTATCATTCCGCCCTGGGGGAATCCCGTGTTGACGAACATGAGCGTTGAGAGGAGTCCTATTACGGGCGGTGTGTAGAGCAGGAACGGCCGCAGCTTGCGGTAGGGCTTATATTTTCTCTTGTCGATGAACGCGCCGACAAGCGGATCGTTTATCGCGTCCCAGATATAACTTATCGAAAAGACGGTGCTTATCTTCATGGGGTCGACATGGAGAATATTGATATAGAAGTATTTGAGCCAGTTCGTTATGTAGAAATAGCCGAGGTTCTGCCCCGTAAGTCCGGAGGCATAGGCAAAAATGAGGTTGTTCGGCACATATCCATCGCCCTTTGAGGTCTTATCAAAAAGAAACAGTTTTTTCATGAAAACGCTTTTACCTCCAAGATATCTTCAATTCGCTTATCTCTTTGCCGTTCATTGTCGGATACCATTTCTTTCCGACGGAAACAGCCGATTCCGCATTATCGACGGTAATATTGAGCAGCGATGTACAGTTATAGAACGCGTATTCCCCTATTTCGGTGACGGTTGAGGGAATAGTGACGGTTTTGACCTTTGCGCAGTAGCCGAACGCGTCCTTGCCGATATATCCGAGGTTTTTCGGGAGCGTAAGGTTTTCGAGCGCTTCGACCTTAAAAAACGCCTTTTCCTCTATCACCTTTACGGAGTCGGGGATTTTTATCTCGGTAACGCAGCCGCACTTGTAAAACGCCTTCGAGCGGATAGTTTCAACGCCGTCCGGAATCTCGTATGTGGTGGTGTTGAGGCTCTGTGCGAACTTATCGAATTCGATATTTCTTGCAGGCGGATACGCCACGAGCGTTTTCATATCCTTCGTGAACAGAATGCCGTCAACGACGGTGAAATAAGCGTTCCCGGGGTCAACTGCGAACTCGCGAAGTCCCTTATTGTTGGTAAACGCCCAAGTGCCTATCGTTTTGACATTTTTGCCTATCGTTATCTTTTTGAGCGAATCGGCGTTGAACAAGCCGAAATCGCATATCTCCGTCACGGGAGCGCCGTCTATCTCGTCCGGGACGGCAATTTCCGTACGCGTGGTGATATCCGTATAGCCGGTAATGCGTGCTTCGCCGTTCTCGCCAATCTCATATTTGAGCTTTTCGGGCGTGGAGGCGGTGCAGGAGGAAAAAACGGCAATTACGGACAGCACGGCAAGCACCGAAGCAAGAATCTTATATTTTTTTCTGTTCATGTTCACGCCTCCTCTGCCTGTACCGGCTGCTTTTTAAGGGCTTCCCTCTCG
The DNA here is from genome assembly GCA_016297645.1 of Clostridiaceae bacterium. Lineage (GTDB taxonomy): Bacteria > Bacillota > Clostridia > Oscillospirales > Acutalibacteraceae > RUG806. The sequence goes on along the minus strand of JAEDGF010000072.1, from coordinate 5,055 downwards.
GCTATCTCGGCGACATATTCATCGTGCTTTGCCCGTGTGAGGTCATAGAACAGATACGGTATGGTCGACATGATAAGTCCGACGACATTCAGCGCGATATAAACTATCATTATATTGTTGAATATTGTACCGTCATAAAGGACATCCCAGTCGGAGGTATAGCCGAATTTGCCGAGAAGCCACGGCGAAACAAGTCCGAGAGCGGTAGCGATGGGAGTGGTAAACCACTGGAATATCTGCTGCATATTGTCTGCTCTTTCGCCGGTTTTCCACTGGTGGTAGTCGAGGACATCCGCAGACATATTGTTCGTAATATTGTTGCACGCGGCGGATATTGCAGAACGGACAAACATTATGAGGAGGAAAAGCGGTATGCTTGAAAATTTAAGGGCAACAAAGTAGCATGCCGTCACGCACATCCACACCGAGCGCATAAGAATAATGCAGGTGCGTTTTTCGAATTTCTTAACGAGCAGCGGAGTAAGAACATTGCCGACGACACTCGAAATACCGAAGATGGAAAGAAGTCCGAGGATACTTTCGTAGCGCATCTGATAAATGATTATGTAGTTGAGAACTCCGTCACCGAGGGCATTCCACAGCTGGAATGTGGAATTCAGGTTGACTATCCAGAAATACTTGTTCGACAAAAGCGTCTTTGCACTCTTTTTGAACTCGACTTTGTGTCCCTCATCCTCGTTTACCGCAACTCTCTCCTTGACCTTTGCAAACGAAAGCCCCAGAAGCATACTCGCAACTGCAAAAATGGGAATGAACACGCGATATGATTTTATTGCGAAGTAACCGCCGGTTGCCGAGATAATGAGCGGGAATATGATTCTGAATATCGAACGGAAGAAGCCGAGGAAAATTCCGCCTATCGAATAATACTTCTGCCGTTCTATCATGTTGGGAGAAATAAGTGCGACAATATTTGTGGGTGTGTCGCAGTACAGCGCCGTGAAACGCGTGCGGAGCGTAAACAAAAAGTGCAGCACGACTATCTTTGTGGAATATTCAAGCGTTGTGGGAACGAAGGTGATTATACAGGTGAGAATGGTAATGGGTACGCCGTACGCCATCATGAAGGGCTTGTATCTGCCGTATTTGCGGCAGAGCTTCGCGCGCAAAAACCAGTTGACAAGTCCGCCCACGCCCATTATTACGAGGATATTTCCCACTATTCCGGGAAGTCCCTTTATGAGCGACTCGAACGGCTCCTGCGGAACAAAGTAGCACCCGACACCGACAAGGGCGCATATGATGTACGCCAGCGCCGTCTTTTTGACCTTTTCCTTAGGGATATGCCCAAGGTTCTCGAACACGGTCATCGACAGGCCCTCTATGTAAAGCGTCAGGTAACGCACCGCGAGCGCAATGAAGGTAACTATGGTAAAGTCCATGAGCTTTATCTCCATTATAGCGCCGCAGAAATAGCCCGAAATGAAAGCCACCGTTTCACCGCAGATAAAGGTAAAACCGCAAATTCCCATAGTTCCGAAGCAATAAGATGCAAATTCGCTCAGGTTTGTGGTTTCGCCGGGGGCAGGAGTTTTCCAGCGTGTTTTTACGAACGAAATACCGTCGTTTATACGCTGCTTTATGCCTTTTTTCAATAGTATCGTATCCTTTCCGAAAGCCGAAAAATCGGGTGCAGACGAAACCGCCGCACCGAAATTGACCTCTGTATATATGTAAACATATTAACATATTTGTGTGTTAGGTTCAATAACGCGATACAAACTAATAAAATTTTTGTGAATTATAACAAACGCCGCGTCCCGGCTCTGTACACTTTTCACAAACTTTCTTTTAAAGTTCAAAAAACAGGAAAAAAACTTTGCGGCTTTAAATAGAAAACACTTGAATATCGCATCTGTTTACATTATAATGCAAGTGTAGAATAATCTACCAAAAACAAAAATCTGATATTTTTCGGAGGTTCAAAAAAAATGGACAAAAAACTTCGCATCGGCATTATCGGCTGCGGCGGTATCGCAAACGGCAAGCATATGCCCGCACTCAAAGAGTTCCCCGTCGTTGAGATGGTGGCTTTCTGCGATATCATTGAGGAGAGAGCCGTAAAAGCCGCAAAGGAATTCGGCACCGAGGATGCAAAGGTCTACACCGACTACAAGGAGCTTCTTAAAGACAAAACAATCGATGTCGTTCATGTCTGCACTCCCAACCGTTCGCATTCCTTTATAACAATCGACGCTCTTGAAGCCGGTAAGGATGTAATGTGCGAAAAGCCCATGGCAAAAACATACGAGGAAGCCAAAAAGATGCTCGAAGCCGCCAAGAGGACCGGCAAAAAGCTCACCATCGGCTATCAGAACCGTCAGTGCGCCGAGAACCGCTTTGCAAAGGATGTCTGCATGAGCGGCGAGCTGGGTGAAATCTACTACGCAAAGGCGCTTGCGATACGCCGCCGCGCAGTTCCCACATGGGGCGTTTTCCTCAACGAGTATGAGCAGGGCGGCGGTCCCCTTATCGACATTGGCACTCACGCTCTCGACCTCACCCTTTGGATGATGGACAATTACGAGCCGAAAATGGTCGTCGGCAACACCTTCCGCAAGCTCGCCGACCAGACAAACACCGGCAACGCATGGGGCGACTGGGATCCCGAGAAGTTCACGGTCGAGGATTCCGCCTTCGGTTACATAGTTATGAAAAACGGCGCGGTTATAAACCTCGAATCGAGCTGGGCGCTCAACTTCCCCGATCCCCACGAAGCAACCTTCATGCTCTGCGGCACAAAGGGCGGTATCGACACACTCGACGGCGCGAGAATCAACACCGTTAAAAACGGCAGACAGACAATAGAAACCGCTAACTGCAAAGCAGGCGGCGTTGCGTTCTTCGACGGTAAGTCCTCCAAGCCCGCCGTTGTCGATATGGGACAGTGGATCGACGCGCTTCTCAACGACCACGATCCGTGCGTTCTCCCCGAGCAGGCTCTGTGCGTAACACGCATTCTCGAAGCCATCTACACTTCCGCAAAGACGGGCAAGCCCGTATATTTTGATGATTGAGGTAAAAAAAAATGAAATTTGCAGTTCAGCTTTATTCCCTCCGCCACCATATGGAAAACGGCGAAAACTTTCTTGATATTCTCAAAAAAGTAAAAGAGCTCGGCTTTGATGGCGTTGAGTTTGCCGGTTTCCACGGCTTCGATGCCGAAACGCTGAAAAAAACGCTTGACGAGCTGGGACTTGTCACGGTCGGCGCACACATGAACCTCGACAACGACATGGCTCCCGACAAGATAAAAGGCACCCTCAAATTCATGCAGACTCTCGGCGCAAAAACGGTCGGCATCGGCGGCGCGGACACCTCCACCGAAACCGAGCTGAACCATGTTATCGAGGTAATGGGCAACGCCGAAAAAGAGGCAGAAAAGGTCGGCATGAAGGTGTACTTCCACAACCACACCCGGGAGTTCTCCGAGCCGCTTTACAACACCGTCCCCGGCACGATCTTCGACCGCATTAAGGAAGCCTGCTATATGCAGATAGACACCTATTGGAGCTTCCATGCCGGTAAGGACAACTACAAGCTCATCACCGAAAACCGCGACAGGATCGTCCATCTTCACATAAAGGACGGTCTTGACGGCACACCGAAGGCTCTGGGCGAAGGCAACAACGACCTCGACGCAGTAGTCAGAGCGGCGCGCGACAACGGTATCGAGTGGCTCATTCTCGAAAATGACGATCCCGAGCCCGACGGACTTTCGGATATCGCACGCAGCATGGTGTGGCTCAACGCCCACGCAAGATAATTTTTCCGGCAGCAAAAAACACCGGAGAGCGGCAGACAAGCTTCTCTCACGGCGTTCGGACCGAAAGGCGCGTTTTCTATGCCCTTCAACCCGTCCGGGAAAAGCGAACATCTGCCCGAAACGCGGAGAGCCGGGGTTTTTCCCGGTTTCCCGTTCAGGCGAACTCCCATTGAAAGGACTGTAACACAATGAAACTCGGTGTATTTACCACTCTGCTCAGCAACCTCCCCTTCGAGGAAGCGCTGAAATACTTTACATCTCTCGGCATTGAGGCGGTTGAAATAGGCTGCGGCGGCTACCCCGGCAACGCCCACGCAAACCCCGATGTGCTTCTTAACGACAACAAAGCGCTTGACGATTTCAAGGAGCTTATCAAAAAATACAATGTCGAAATTTCGGCTCTTTCGTGCCACTCGAATCCCGTTCACCCCAACAAAGACGAAGCGGCAGCAGCCGACAGAACCATCCGCAGCACCATCCTTCTTGCGGAGAAACTCGGTCTGCATCAGATAAACACATTTTCCGGCTGCCCCGGCGACCACGAGGGAGCAAAGTACCCCAACTGGGTTACCTGCCCGTGGCCCGACGACTTCCTTAAAATCCTCGACTGGCAGTGGAACGATGTCCTCATTCCCTACTGGACGGAGCTTGTAAAATTCGCAAAGGAGCACGGCGTAAACAAGATAGCCTTCGAGCTTCACCCCGGCTTCTGCGTTTACAACACCGAGAGTATGCTCCGCATCCGCGAGGCGGTAGGTCCGGAGCTTGGCGCGAACTTCGACCCGAGCCACCTTATTTGGCAGGGCATGGAGCCGGTCGCGGTCATCCGTGCGCTCGGCGACGCTATTTTCCATGTTCACGCAAAGGATACGCGGCTTGACAAGTACAACATCGCCCGTACAGGCGTGCTTGATACAAAGCCCTACTCGGACGAGATCCACCGCTCGTGGCTCTTCCGCTCGGTCGGCTACGGCAATGACGAGATATACTGGAAAGAGATCATTTCCAACCTCCGCCTTGTCGGCTACGACCATGTTCTCTCCATCGAGCATGAGGACAGCCTCATGAGCCAGAACGAGGGACTCACCAAAGCAGTTGAAATGCTCAACCGCTGCCTTATAAAGGAAACCCCCGCCGAGATGTGGTGGGCATAAGCCCCGTTTTTTCCTGCCGTGCTCCGCTGAAAAGCGCTGCACGCCGATTAAATGCGGCGCGGGAAAAAATAATTTCAAGTAGGTATTGAAATTTTCAAAATATATGCTACAATG